>JANNQE010001366.1:0-1860 GCA_031441625.1 Planctomycetia bacterium | reverse complement strand
CGTCAGTGGCCTGGATCGAAAGCACCCAGGCGGCTGATGCCGCCGGTTCACCCCGACTCACCCGCCGCTGCGTTCCACACTCACCCGCCGGCCGTTTCAAGCACGGTCGGCGTGGGCGGCAACAGGTGGGCGTGCAGGCGGGCGGCCAGCACGTCGGCTGCGTCTTGCGTGGGCGGCGGCGGGCGGTCGGCCAGTTGGCGGTCCACCCACGCCACCAGGTCGGCCGGCCCGCGGCCGGTGCGGAGCACGCGGCCGACGATCACCCGCAGGTGCGGCAGCAGGCCGTCGTCGGGCGGCGGCCCGCCCTCGCTCCGGGTGGTGCGGTCGGCTCGCGCCGCCCGCAACTCCGGCGCGGGCGGCGGGGTCGGCTCGCGGGTCGGGGGGTGCATGACGCGATCCGTGGGTGGGTCAGATGGTCAGGTTATATTCGGCCGTGTTCGACACCTGCCCTTCGGCGTCGGCGGTGACGGCCGACACGATGCCGCTCTCGCCGGCGAACAGTTGCGCCCCGTAGGTGAAGTCGCCGTTCGCGTCGGTCGTCACGAACACCCCGTTCGGTTGCAGGCAGGCCTGCGGGCCGGTGATGTGGACGGTCAGCCCGCCCGGGGCTTCGTCCAACACCTTGCCGCTGAACGTCCCCCACTTGCCGGCACCGACGACCACCTTGAAGCCGGTGATCTTCGGTTTGGCGTTGCCGATCGGCTGGATCTCGATCTGCGAGTCGGTGTCTTGGGGCATCCAGTCGGTCGTGGCTACTGCGTTGCCGAACGACGACGGGGCGTTGCGGTCGTCGAGGCGTTCCAGGCCAAGGCGGAAGGAGCGGGAGAACATGGCGGAGACTCCGAAGGCAGGAGGGCGGGTTTCTGGACGAATAGCCGATTGCAATTTGGCCGCGTGACTGGACATGAATTCCGGAAACTTTTCCGAAGTCGTTCGGCCGGTGTCGGCCGTCCGGTGGGGCGAAGGGGCCGGCCGAGCAATAGGTTGATGGGAAGTCCGCCGGAGCCGAGCGATGAGCACCCCCACCATCCCGTCCCTCCTCCGCGAGGCGCACCGCCTCCGCCGCCACCTGCGGGAGCTGAAAAGTGAGATCGACCTGGGCCCGCGGGTGCAGACGATTCAGGACCAGAAACTGGCCGCCGCCAAGCAGGCCCACGCCGACGCGCACGCCCACATCCAGAAGCTGAAGCTGAAGACCCGCGACGACGAGGGCACCCTGAAGCAGGTGAACGTGCAGCTCGCCAAGTTCGAGAAGCAGTTGAACGACGCCGCGTCGCCGAAAGAGTTCGAGGGCAAGAAGTCCGAAATCCGGCAGGCGACGGAGAAAGTCGCGGCGCTCGAAGAGGCCATCCTGACGGGCATGGAGGAGTTGGAGCAGAAGACGGCGGACGTGCCGAACGTGGAGAGGACGTGGGCCGACGCCCAGGCCGAGTACGAGCAACTCAAAATCGAAGCCCAGGAGCGGCTGGAACGCTTACAAGCCGACCAGAAGCAGAGCGTAGCGGACCTGGCGAAAGTGGACGCCCAACTGCCGCCGGCGGTGAAGCCTCTTTACGACCGGCTCATCCGGGCGCACGCGGCGGACGGCCTGGCGGCGATCAGCGGGAAAGTGTGCGGGCACTGTCGGGTGGGCATTTCCGACCAGGCCCGCGGGGACATCGCCGCCGGCAAATTCGTCTGCTGCTCGACGTGCGGCCGGGCGCTGTACTTGGAGGTGGTGGCGGGTGGAACCGGGAAACCACTGTCACGGGGATGTAGCAACACCCCCGCCCCGCCGTAACCGGTGCCGAATTAAGCCCCCCCCCCGGCCGGGCGGAAACCCAGCACAACCACAAAAAGGTCGACGGGGGTTGCCACCAC
>JANNQE010001365.1:0-10755 GCA_031441625.1 Planctomycetia bacterium | reverse complement strand
GTCGTCCCACGTGTCGGCCCCGCCGATGACCGCGCAGGTGGCCAGGGTGAGGACGTCGGTGAGCGAGTGCAGTTTGTTCGCCGTCTCCCGCCGCGGGTCGGACAGGTCGGCGAACACGGCGGCCAGGGGCAGAGTCATCGGATTCCTCCCAGAACCCCTGTGATAGCCGTAAACCCTCACCCCGTCAGCCGTTCATAGTGCGGTGGCCCTGCCCCCGCCCGTTCCAGCGCGAGTGCCCAGTCGAGCACTTTGTCCTTGATCTGGTCGGGGATGGCTTTCACCTGCGTCATGTTGAGATGAAGCAGGAAGGTAATCTGATCCGCAATCCACGGGTCGAAGCCCGACCGTAGCTGTTGCGTCAGCCCCGTGTCGCTGACGGGCAGGTACAGGCCGTGGTTCTTGCTGTCGGCCTCGATCCAATTCATGATGGTGCTGATCGGTTCAGCCACCCCCATCGGGGCGCTCATGCCGCCCGGAAGGTGTTCGATTCCGTTCATGAGCGAGCCGAAGCCAGACGGGATGTAGCCGTTCGTTTTATAGGCCATCGTCGCACGGATCATGCGGTACTTCGGGACGGCTTTGGACGACCCGTACCCCTCTTGCTCGGCCTTCAGCCAGTCGTCGATGTCCGACACGGACAACTTCGACGCGAGCCGCCGCGCCTTCCGCAGTACGGTCAGTACGTCGTCCCGCTCCGCGCTCTCCTGAAGTTCGTTCACAAGGTTCACCGGACACCCTCCGAAATGATGATGAATTCTACCGTACCCGCACGACTCCCCCTAGCTACCTATACCTCTACTCGTTTCCTTCATCGACTTGGATCGCTACGACCGTTGGCACCAGCCCGTACCCCAGAGCCTGCCCATCTTTCGGGAACTCGTTTACCGAGTGGAGGACCATTCGGACTTCGCACAAGATGTTGTCCTGAGTGCGGATGAACTCCCCGGCACGAGGGAGGAAGTCCGTCATCGCCTTGAACGACAGCCCGCCATCTTCGCCGGGTTTCTCGAACTCGTCCGACACGCACGAGACGAACACGCGATTGCCGGACATGGGCGATGGTCCTGCGCACGACGAGAGGGGACGGTGATGTATGGTACACACCTTCGATTGTGATAGCAAATACGGCGGGCGGGATGGTTTCGGTGAGTCCGCCCGACCGCCGGATTCGCCGTAAGTGCTTGGCCGGTATGGGTGGTTCCACGAATTGGACATGGTTCCACGGAAGGGTGGGGGGGAGGTAGAAAGAACCATCCGCGGGGACAGAAACCGGCCGTCCGGCGCAAGTTCGGTGGCCGAACGCCGTCCTCCGGGTGAAGATTCCTGTAAGACTCGCGGAGTGCGGACCATGACCCCCTTCAGCCCGCCGTCGATTGCCGACCTGACCGACCGCATGTTGAAGGCGCGGGCGGCCGACCCGTTCGACGCGGCCGACGCCGAAGTCGAGCCGTATGAGGTGCTCAACGGCTTCCGCACCGACCCGCGGACGGCCTACACCGACGCGGTGGCCGCACTCAAGCTGCTCGGGGTGAAGGACTTGCCGTCGAGCCTGCCGCCGGAGTGGGCGAGCTACGTGCAACTGCTGCCGGCGACGGTGGCCGTGCCGATGGCCGCCGGGCGGTTCCCGCAACAGGTCCGCGACCTGGCCGCACTGCTCGAAGGTGATGCGGTCCACACGCCCACCCCGCCGAGCGAGGCGGGCGGGTTCGGGGCCATGCGGAGTTGGGTGAAGAAGCAGGAGAACGGGTCGGCGAAGCTGGCGGCGGGCATCGCCCGCAGCCTGGGCGACGACCCGGCGGTGCCGACGGGTAGCGACGCGGTGTCGGCGAACGAGCGGGCGGCGGCCCTGTGGACGGTCGGCGACGTGTCGCCGGCGGTGAAGCTTTGGCTGGCCATGCCGGACAGCCCGGTGGCGTGGTTCAACCGCGGCATGTGCCTGCTGTTCACCGACCGGGCGGAAGAGGCCCTGCCGCACCTGCGGAAGGCGGTGGCCAGCCTGCCCGAGACGAGCGGCTGGCAGCACCTGGCCGAACTGTACCTGGCCGTGGCCGAAAGCCGGGCGTGAGCGACGACACGGAACGGAACACACCGCGACCGCGCGGGGGTGGGTGAGCGATCACCCGGCCCCCGCGCGGTCGCGGTACGTTCCGACTCGTCACTCACCCTCGCCGCCGTCGCGGTCGCCACGTTCGCCACCGCCGCCGCGGGTGCCGTCCGCGGGATCACTCGGTCAGGTCGCCGAGCACCCAGCAGCCGCGGGCGTGCGGGCCGGGGGTGCGGCAGTGGCTCAGCACGTCGGGGTGATCGCACCCGGCCTCTTCCAGCGCGTCGGCCAGGATCGGCAGGCGGTCGAACGCACGGTCGGCGACAATCCCGCGAACGAGTTGGGCGACCGTCTCGGTTCGCCAGTGTGTGGCGAACGCGACCGGGGCGAACGGGTTGCCGGCCACGCACCGGAGCAAGTCCGCCTGCGCCGAGTGTTCGGCAACTCGGGCGGTGTCTGCGATGCGCTCCCGCACGGCTTGGTGCTCCGCCCGTCGCTCGCGGATTTGCACCTCGGCCAGTTCTCGCCTAGCGCGCAACGCTTCCCCCTTCCGATCAGCACTCGACATGCCCCGCCACACGGCGTCGTCGTACTCGCGTTGAAAGCGGTCGGTCTCCCGGTTGATCGCGGCGATTTGGTCCTCGAACGGCTTCAACTCGGCCGACCGTTCGGCGGTGTAGTCGGCACGGGCCGCCGCCGCGGACAGCGCCACCTCACGCAGCCCGAAGTTCCCGAGCGCGACGGTGGCATAGTGCGTCCGCTGCACCCAGAACGGCAGTTCGCGGAAGTTGAGCACGCCCGGCGGCGGGACTTCGGACCAGGGGCGACCGACGTGTGGTTCCCAGAGCAGCGGTGATGGTGCGGGAGGACGCCAGTTGCTGATGCGGGGGAGCCGGCCGCGGATGTCCTCGAAGTCGTCGGCCGTCTCCAGACTGCACCCGCGGTCTTCGGCCGCTTGCACCAGCAGTCGGAAGCGGGCGTCGGTGAGCAGGTCCCAAATCCGCCGCAGGCAGGCGGCCCCGAACAGCCACCCGCGGCGCTCGTCCCACCGGGTTCGGACGTATTCCAACATGGCCAGCAATTCGTCCCGCGTCCGGCCGTTCCGCCAGTCGGCGTCGGTCATGCGAACCCTCCGGGGAAGAGCGGGGAACACGACACCCGCCGCTGCATGGGGTTCACTCTACACCGCCCGGCGCGGGATTCGTCCGCCACCCGACGAGCCGCGACCGCGACCGCCACGAACTGCAAATCGGGCGGAATCTCGCCGCTACGGGCGGGGGCAAAACGGCCGACCGCCACACATCCCCGCGGGTTGGCCCCGAACGTGCTCGTACACTCGCCCAATCGGAGACCTGCCGCAACGAATAGAATGTCGTCACAGCCCGTCGGTCGCTCCGCCCCTCTCCCCCCCACCGGAGTCCGCCGCCGTGCCCCCCTCCGAGATCCGCAAGATCGCGTTCGTCGGCGACTACCTGCCGCGGAAGTGCGGCATCGCCACCTTCACCCACGACATGCACGCCTCGCTCGCCGCCGCCTACCCGCACGCCGAGTGCTGCGTGGTGCCGGTGAACGACCGCCGTGGCGGGTACGACTACCCGCCCGAGGTGCGGTTCGAGATCGACGAGCCGGACCTGGAGAGCTACCGCCGGGCGGCCGACTTCCTGAACTTCGCCAACACCGATGTGGTCTGCCTGCAGCACGAGTACGGCATCTACGGCGGGGCGGCCGGCGGGCACGTGCTCGGCCTGGTGCGAGACCTGCGGATGCCCGTCGTCACCACCTTCCACACGGTGTTGAAGGAGCCGAACGACGACCAGCGGCGAGTGCTGGTGGAGCTGGCCGACCTGTCCGCCCGCGTGGTGGTGATGACGGAACGGGCGCGGGCGTTCCTCCGCGACGTGTACGCCGTCTCCGACGCCAAGATCGACGTGATCGCCCACGGCATCCCCGACGTGCCGCTCGCCGACCCGGACCACTACAAGGACCAGTTCGGCGTGCCCGGCCGCATGGCCGCACTCACCTTCGGCCTGCTGTCGCCGAACAAGGGCATCGAGCACGTGCTGCGGGCCATCCCGGCCGTGCTGCAGGAGGTGCCGAACTTCGTGTACATGGTGGTCGGGGCGACCCACCCGGACCTGATCCGCGATCAGGGCGAGCGGTACCGCCTGAGCCTGGAGCGGCTGGCCCGCGACCTGGGCATCGGCAAGCACGTCATCTTCTACAACCGCTTCGTCGATCTGGACGAGCTGACGCAGTTCATCCAGGCGGCGGACGTGTACGTCACCCCGTACCTGAACCCGGCGCAGATCACGTCCGGCACACTGGCCTATGCGTTCGGGTGCGGGAAGGCGGTCGTGTCCACGCCGTACTGGCACGCCGAGGAACTTCTGGCCGACGGCCGCGGGGTGATCGTCCCGTTCGCCGACCCGCAGGCGGTGGCGACCGCCGTGATCGGCCTGTTGAAGGACGAGCCGCGGCGGGCGGCCATGCGATCCGAGGCGTACCGTCTGGGCCGCGACATGGTGTGGGAGCGGTCGGCCGCGCACTACATGGAGACGTTCCAGCGGACCCGCCTGGGGCGGCAGGATCAGCCGTACAAGCCGTTGGCCGTCCGCACCCTGGCCGAGCAGCAGACCGACTTGCCCGACTGGCGGCTGGACCACCTGGTCCGCATGACCGACGACACCGGGATGCTCCAGCACGCCACCCACACGGTGCCCAACTACGCCGACGGGTACTGCACGGACGACAACGCCCGCGCGCTCATCCTCACCGTCCACCTGGAAGAACTGGGCCTCGCCGGGCCGGACGTGGAGCGGCTGGCCACTCGGTACACGGCCTTCCTTCAGGCGGCGTTCAACCCGGCCGCCGGGCGGTTCCGCAACTTCCTCGGATTCGACCGCCGCTGGCTGGAAGAGGTCGGGTCGGACGACTCGCACGGGCGGGCGGTGTGGGCGCTGGGCACGTGCGTCGGCCGGTCGCAGCGGCGGGATTTGCCGGTGTGGGCGGCGGCGCAGTTCGAGCAGGCGCTGCCGGCCGTCGCCGAGACGACCTCCCCGCGGACGTGGGCGTTCGGCCTGCTCGGCGTCCACGAGTACCTGCGGCGGTTCGGCGGCGACCGGCTGGCGTCGCAGGCCCGCGACACCCTGGTGGCCAAGCTGATCGACGTGTACGACCGGACCACCACCCCCGACTGGCCGTGGTTCGAGGAGGGCGTGAGCTACGACAGCGCCCGCCTGCCGCAGGCGCTGATGGCCGCCGGGCGGGAGCCCGGCAACACGCGGGCGGTCGAGATCGGCCTGCACGCGCTCGACTGGCTGGTGCGGGTGCAGTCGGCCCCGCAGCGGCACTTCCGGGCGGTCGGCAGCAACGGCTTCTACCGCAAGGGGGGCACGCCGGCCCGGTTCGACCAGCAGCCGATCGAGGCGGCGGCCACCGTGTCGGCGTGCCTGGAGGCGTTCCGCGTCACCCGCGACGACCGCTGGATGGCGGAGGCGCGGTCGGCGTTCGAGTGGTTCCTCGGGCGGAACGACATGGGCCTGGAACTGTACGACCCCGGCACCGGCGGGTGCTTCGACGGCCTGCAAGAGGACCGGGTGAACCGCAACCAGGGGGCCGAGTCCACACTCGCCTTCCTGCTGTCGCTGGCCGAGATGAGCCGACTGGAAACGTCACTGGCGGCGTTCCGCCAGGCGCGATAGCCTACCCCGCTCCACGGACGGACGCGGTTTCACCCCGAGGTCGGCCAAGCCACACATGGACGTCACGCGCACGGGGGTCGTCCTGCGGCCGACGAACTCCCGCGTCGTCATCCGCCCGTTCGACCTGTCGAACGACGGCCGGGTGGTGCGGATCATCGCCCGCATCATGGCCCTGTCCGACGCGGACATCGAGCGGCAACTCGCCGCCGTCATGCGGGACTTCCGCGAGCGGCACCAGCGGACGCAAGAGTTCTTCCTGTCCCGGTTCGAGCAGGTCCGCAAGCACCTGCTGACCGACCAGCCGGTGAGCGAGGCCCGGCGGCTGCTCATCGGCTCCTACTTCACGTCCGAGTACGCGCTCGAGTCGGCCGCCCTGTTCAACCCGTCGATGGTGTGGCACCCGGACCAGAGCGGTGTGGCGGCCGGGGCCGCCCGGTTCATCGTCAGCCTGCGGGCGACGGGCGAGGGGCACATCTCGTCCGTCACCTTCCGCTCCGGGGTGATCGACGCCGCCGGCCGCATCCGCATCGACGAGCCGACGCGGTACGTGCAGGCCCCGGAACTGGTGCCGAACGCCCTGTACGAGAAGACCCTCTTCCACCGCAAACTGACCGAACTGGGCATCAACGGCCCGCTCACCGATCAGACGGTGGCGGCGCTCGGCGACCAGTTCACCCTGGCCGACCTGGAGCGGACGCTGAAGAACGTGCTCAAGAGCCACCGCACCCGCCAGCGGGAGTTCGAGCCGGTCGCGCACACCATGCTGGTGCTGGCCAAGGCGAACTACGAGATCCGCTTCGACCCGAAGCTGAACGTGTCCGAGCGGATCATCTTCCCGTCGTCGCCGACGGAGACGAACGGCATCGAGGACGCGCGGTTCGTCCGCTTCACGTACCCCGACGGGCGGGTCGTGTACTACGCCACGTACACCGCCTACGACGGCCGCGTCACCCTGCCGCAGATGCTCGAGACCGACGACTTCCTGCACTTCAAGGTGGGCACCCTGAACGGCCCGGAGGTGAAGAACAAGGGGTTCGCCCTGTTCCCCCGCATGGTGAACGGGCAGTACGCCATGCTGTCCCGGCAGGACAACGAGAACCTGTACCTGATGTACTCGGACATGCCGCACTTCTGGCACACGAAGGAGTTGATCGCCCGCCCGACGTACCCGTGGGAGTTCGTGCAACTGGGCAACTGCGGGTCGCCGATCGAAACGGACGCCGGCTGGCTGGTGCTGACGCACGGGGTGGGGCCGATGCGGCGGTACGCCATGGGCGCGTTCCTGCTCGACCTGCACGACCCGTCGAAGGTGATCGGCCGGCTGGAGTCGCCCCTGTTGGAGCCGGACGCGAACGAGCGGGAGGGGTACGTGCCGAACGTGGTGTACAGTTGCGGCGGGGTCATCCACGGGACCGACCTGGTCATCCCGTACGCCATGTCCGACTACGCCAGTTCGTTCGCCACCGTCCCCCTCGCCCGCGTGCTGACCGCCATGACCCGCCCGTGACGGCAGACGGCATCGGCTCCCGCGTGGCGTTCACGCCGGGCGGGTGAACCCGCCGGATGGTTCTTTCCACCTCCCTCCCACCCATCCGTGGAACCATTCCCGAATCGAAGAACGACCCATGCCGGCCAAGCACTTACGGCGAACCGGTCGGTTGTGGTGAACCGGCGGAACCATCCCGGCGGGTGTTCCAAACCCGCCGCTTGTACGCCACGGCGATTGTGCGGTAGAATCGCTCCATGTCCACCGACGCCACCCGCACCGCCCCGCCCGAAGCGGATCTCACCCGCACGCAGGGTGAACCACCCACTCGCACCGGCGAGTTGCCGAAAGACGAGTCCACCGTCGTTCCGCACACCCCCACCGCCGCAGGCGCGGTGGACGCCCCGCCGGGGTTCGTCATCGAGCGTGAGATCGGCGTCGGCGGGATGGGGGTGGTGTACCTCGCCCGGCAGATGGGGCTGAACCGGCCGGTCGCCCTCAAGCTGGTGAAGGACGCGCGGGTGGACGCGAAGGCGCTCATCCGCTTCCTGGCCGAGGCCGAAGCGGTGGCGGCCGTTCGCCACCCGAACGTGGTGGAGGTGTACCAGTACGGCGACCACCACGGCCGGCCGTACATGGCCCTGGAATACTGCCCCGGCGGGGATCTGACCACGCTGACGAAGGCGGAGCAGACGCGAGACGCGAACTGGTTCCGCAAGGTGGCCGACCTGATGGCGAAGGTGGCCGACGGGGTGGAGGCGGCCCACGCGCTTGGCATCGTCCACCGCGACCTGAAGCCGCACAACGTCTTCCTGACGGCCGACGGCACGCCGAAGGTGGCCGACTTCGGGCTGGCCAAGCGGGGCGTCGGCTCGGACCTGACGAACACCGACGCGGTGATGGGCACGCCGGCGTACATGAGTCCGGAGCAGGCGGGCGGGGGCACCAAGTTCGTCGGCCCGGAGGCGGACGTGTGGGCGCTCGGCGTCATGCTGTACGAGTTGGCGTGCGGCGAGCGGCCCATCGACACCTCCGGCCCGCTGCTCGACGCCGTCGCCCGCGTCGCCCACGGCGAGGTGTCGCTCCTCCGCACGAAAGCGCCGTCCGTTCCGCCCGACCTCGCCCTGATTGCCCACAAGTGCTTGAGCGCCGACCCCCGCGACCGCTACCCGACCGCCGGCGGACTCGCCACCGACCTCCGCAACTGGCTCGACGGCAAACCCATCTCCGCCCGCAGCGCGGGTGTCATCGAACAAGCTGTGAAGTGGGCGAAGCGGAAGCCGACATTGGCGGGGTTGTACGCGGCCGGGCTGTTCGGGGTGGTGCTGGCGGGCGTAGCCGTCGGGTTGACGGTGCTGTGGCGAGAGGCAGACGCCGCCCATGTGCAAGCAGACTCGGCCCGGAAGCAGGCGAACACCGCTCGTGCCGGTGAGGAGGACGCCCGCCGGGGTGCGGAGAAGGACCGGGACGACCTGCGGGTGGCACGCGAGAAGTTGGCGGCGGTCGAGTACGGGCGGACCATTCAGGTGGCGTACCAGGAGTGTCTGAACGGGAACGTCGGCGGGGCGATGACGCTTCTGGAAAGCACCCGCCCGGACCTCCGCGGGTGGGAGTGGCGGTACGTCCACAAGCTGTGCAACGGGCAGTCGCTCACGTTGACCGGGCACACCGGCATGGTGTGGTGCGTGGTATGGAGCCCTGACGGGACCAAGGTGCTCACCGGTGGCCAGGATAACACTGCCCGCATCTGGGACGCGCGAAGCGGCCGCGAGTTGCTCGTGCTGAAGGGGCACACGGACGTGATCCACTCTGCCACGTTCAGCCCAGACGGAACCAAGGTGCTGACCTCCACCGTCCACTTCCCCTCATTCGCAACCAGCAATCGACCGGATGGGACGGCTCGCATTTGGGATGCCACGAGCGGGAAGCAACTCGCAGTGCTGAAAGGGCACACCAGCCAGCACATCCCCGCCACGTTCAGCCCGGACGGCACCCGCGTGTTGACCGCGCATGTGGGTGGGGGTGCCCGCATCTGGGACGCGACCACCGGGGAACCGACCCGTACCATCCGCTTCGGGCCCGAGGGAAAAGATCCTGTTCCCCCAAAGTCTTTTTACGCGAATGACAACGTCAAGGTGGCAAGGTGGACCCCGGACGGAAAACGCGTGGCCCTCCTTCGGTTGAGGGTCGTGGGGCTCTACGATGTGGAAAGTGGCGAGTTGATACGGGAGTTCAGCGCGGAGCGTGATCAACAATTCACGGGTCGCATCTTCTTAGATGCGGCGGTGAGTCCCGACGGGACCAAACTGGCCACGGGGTTGAGTGAGGATGCGGCGACCGAGCTAATCGTCCGGGACGTCGCCAGCGGCAAATCCCTCGCCCGACTGCCCGGGAGGCTTGGCAGTACCATTGACGCGTGGCATATCAACCCCTTCAACCAGGACGGTACGAAGCTCGTGGGTAGCCTGTCGGACGGTATGGCACGAGTTTGGGACATGACCACTGGCAAAGAACTGTTCACACTGATGGGGAAGGGGAAGAAGTCGCGCGAGGCATCGTTCAGTTCGGACGGCTCTCGCATCGTCACGACTTGGTGGGATAACTACGTCGTCACCGTCTGGGACGCCGCTACGGGAGAGGAACTCGCTGCACTTTCCAGTCACACGAAGGGCATCTTTTCTGCGACGCTCAGTCCGGACGGGTCGAGAGTGGCGACCGGGTCCGGCGACGGGACCGCACGCATTTGGGTAC
This sequence comes from Planctomycetia bacterium, assembly GCA_031441625.1. Lineage (GTDB taxonomy): Bacteria > Planctomycetota > Planctomycetia > Gemmatales > Gemmataceae > JALHQU01. The sequence continues at coordinate 773 of JANNQE010001365.1, read as the reverse complement.
TCCCGGCCCGGCCGAAACCCTCCCAGCCGCGGGCCGCCGATGTGACCGACTGGGCACCGGACGGCCAACGATACTTGGCCCAAGCCGAAGGTATGAGTGTGCTCACGAACGTTCGCACTCAACAAACGGTGTCGTTGGAAGGCAGCGGCTCGGTCCGCGGACAGTATTTCAGCTCGGACGGACAGATAGTGATCGGGGAGAATGGGTTACAGGACGAACCGGGGGATGATAAGCCCGCCGAACAACAGCAGGTCACGGCTGTGTGGGATGCGATTTCGGGGAAGAAATTGTGTACCGTCCCTGGTCACTGTGTGACGTCGTCTTCGAACCGTGACCGAACACGATTACTTACTGCGTTCGACGACGGCACAGCCCGCATTTGGGACATGAGCGGGCAGGAAGTCGCGGTCTTGCACGGCCACACTTCTAAGATCGCGAAAGTGTGGTGGAATTCGGACGGGTCGCAGGTGCTCACGTTAGGCCAGATGCAGACCGGCGAGATGCAGGGTTTACAGGTACCGAACCTCCGTCCCGTGCCCACCGAGCCGCTTCGGGTCTGGGATACGCTTTCGGGCCGAGAGATCACCACCATCAAGATGCCGTTGTATCCGGTTGTGAATCAGGAGATCGAATGGGTGCCGTTGCCCCGATCCCAGAGTTTACGCTGCAATTGCAGGTGTTTTGGTTTCTCGCGGTCGGTAACTCACCTCTTTCGGGAGTGGCTGAGCGTGTAGGTACGCTGCATACGCTCGCACCCAAACTTTGCTGAGGAC
>JANNQE010001364.1:0-6918 GCA_031441625.1 Planctomycetia bacterium | reverse complement strand
ACCTGGGCTGACAGAATCCGCCCCTTCGGGGCGGGGTGCGTCTCTCCAAGGATTTCGACAACGCAGGCTGGCGGTCACACGTCGTCCGGGTCTTTGGGGAACCGCACGAGCAAGATGAGGTAGAAGCCGGGGAAGAAGTTCGGCGTGGACACCTGCGTCTCGTACACCGGCTTGCTGCGTCCGACGGCGAACAGCGCGAACTTGCCCGCCTCCAGGCCCACGTCGGCCACGTCCGCCCACTCGACGAACTGGTCGTCTTCTTTGCCGAACAGCCCGCTCTTGCCGGTGATGGCGATGCCGTCCGGCTCGAACGCCATGCGGTCGGTCCAGTTCACCACCTTGCCCGCGTCCAGCCGCCGCTTCATGCCCGACGCCACCACCCGGCTGACGTGCTCCCGCAGGTTGTCCAGTTCGTCGTCGGCGTTGCGGACGTTGGTGGTGTAGTGCAGCTTGCCGCCGTCGGTGCTTTCGAACTGCATGGTCAGCACGGTGCCGGTGTACGCCCCGTTGTGGTAGTGGCGGGTGGCCGAGTAGGTGAACGTCGTCACCTCGTCGTACCGCATCTCCGTCGCCTTGTAGTTCTTCAGCCGGCACACCCCGCGGGCGTGGCACCGCAGGATGTTCTGCCGCCCGAACCAGAGCACCGCCGCCAGCCCGGCCGCCGCGACGCTCGGGATGATGGCGAAGATGAGCGGCGGGTGGTTGTTGGCCGGTTCGGTCAGGTAAAAGTACAGGGCCGCGACCCCGGCCAGGAAGAGTACGACGACGAACAGCGTGCCGACGAACAGGGTGAGCGGCGTGTGCGACTTGTTCCGTTCGAAGATCACCCGGCCGAGCGACTCCGGGTCGTCGTTCTCGTCCGGCGGGCGGGCGGCCAGCCGCTTCGCTAGCACGTGCAGCAGCACTGGGGCGTTGGGCGAATCCAGCAGCGCCGTGAACACCGGCCGCGGCTCGCCGCTCGCCCACACGCACACCTTGCCGTCCACCACCTCGGCGGCGGACATGTGCTCGAAGCGGAGCAATTCGGGGCCGTCGGCGGCCGGGAACTCCAGACCGTCGCGGATCAGCGCCCACCCGTCGCCGACCAGTTCGCCGTTGCCCGCCAGGTCTTGCTCGGCCCGCCTCGCCAGCCGGCCGAGCAGCCGCTCGAACAGGTCGATGAGCGGGTCTTCGCGGGTCAGCGTCCACTCGTACTTGAACGCGATGGGTTGAGGCACGGCGGGTGAATCGACCCGCAATGTGCCCGACCGCACGTTCGCCTTCGGCACCCCGTTGGCGAACCGGCTCGTCACCTTCGTGGCCAGTTCCTGCACGTCCTCGTCGTCGAACTTGTGCTCCCGCCCGCCGGCCACGTGCACGAACCCGCGGTCGGTGTCTTCGAGCCACTGCCGCCCGACGACGACGACCGCCAGTCGCAGGAGGCCGACGAGCAGGAACAGCCCGCCCAGCCCGGCGAGGATGGCGACGAGCGCCAACAGGTCGTCGGTGGTGGCGTACAGGTACGCGGCAACACCGAGCAGGATCGGGCCGGTGACGACGCCGAAGAGGAACAGCGAGTCGGAATAGCTGGTGCCGACGGACACGCGGTCGTTCACGGCGAACCTCTGGCGAGCGGCCCGCGTGAGCGGGCTGTTTCGACACCGTCCCTGCCACCCCCGAAACAGCGGGCTGACGCCCGCCGCTCGCCGGTCGGCTCTACCATACACCGTACTTACCCCAGCCGGAGTGTGCCATGTCTCGCCCGCGTCGGTATCTGCTCATCGTCGGGCTGCTGGTGCTCGCCGTGCTGGTCGGGCTGACGTGGCAACTGTTGCAGGTGCTGAAAGTGTTCGACACCGCGGCGGTGAACTCGCCCGCGCTCGACGAGTGGAAGGCGGCCCCGCTCCCCGCCCCGCCGCCGGCCGGCACCGATTGGCCGCAGTACCGCGGGCCGAACCGCGACGGCATCGCGTCCGCCACCAACTTCAACACCGACTGGACCGCGAAGCCGCCGGCGGTGGCGTGGAAGACCCCGGTGGCGGGCAAGTACGGGTCGGTGGCGGTGGCCGACGGGCGGGTGTACGTGCAGGGCCGCGACGGGGGCAACGAGCGGCTGGTGTGCCTGAGGGCCGCCGACGGCAAGGTGCTGTGGAGCGACGAATACGCGGCCGACTACAAGCCGCTGAGCGGCGGGTACTCCGAAGGCCCGCGAGCCACGCCGACCATCCACGACGGGCGGGCGTACACCGTCGGCGCGGCGGGCAAACTCCGCTGCGTGAAGCTGAACGGCGACGGCAAGCCGCAACTGCTGTGGGAACACGACCTGTTGACCGACTACGCCGTGGACATGAGCAAGATGGCGTGGGGGTTCGCCTGTTCGCCGCTGGTCGAGGGCGATGTGGTCATCGTGCAGCCGGGCGGGAAGAAGGGGGCGGTGGTGGCGTTCGACCGCGTGAGCGGGGAGGAGCGGTGGAAGGTGGGCGACAACCTGGGCGGGTACAGTTCGCCGGTGGCCGGCACGTTCGGCGGGGTGCGTCAGGTGGTGGCCGTCACGGGCGATTCGGTGCTGGGCATTGGCGTGCCCGACGGCAAGAAACTGTGGGAGCACCCGTGGAAGAACGAGCCGTTCCGGGTGAACGCCGCCTCGCCTGTGGTGATCGGCGACGCCGTGTTCGTGTCGTCCGAGTACGGCAAGGGTTGCGCGCTGCTGCGGGTGGACGGCGGCGGGGTGACGCAGTTGTTTTTCAAGCCGGGCAACGGCGGGATGCAGACGAAGCACAGCACGGCCGTCCACCGCGACAGGTTCGTGTACGGGGCGAACGGCGCACAACTGGCGTGCATGAACCTGCAAACCGGCAAGCTGGTGGGCGGGTGGGAGCCGCCGCCCGGCCTCGAAACGCCGACGGTGCTGCTGGTGGGCGACACCCTACTGGCGCAGGCGAAATCGGGCGGACTGTTCCTGATCGCCGCCGACCCGACCGAGTGCCGCGTTCTCGGGCAGATGAAACTGCTCGGCGGGGAGTGTTGGGCCACCCCGGCCGTCCTCGACGGCCGCATCTACACCCGCGACGGCGCGAACGTGGTCTGCCTCGACGCCCGCAAGTAGGGCGGGCGGCAGTGTCGCGTGCAGGAGCGATGAAGATTGGTTGAATACTTCGGACGGGCGTAGTGGGCCGACTCGCGGCGGGTAAGGTCAGGGGTGCCGTCATCCCTTCGCGTCCGTCGTCCCGAGGTCGCTTCCATGCCGCGTCGTTCCGCTTTCACGCTCATCGAGTTGCTGGTGGTGATCGCCATCATCGCCATCTTGATTGGGCTACTCCTCCCGGCCGTGCAAAAGGTGCGGGAGGCCGCCGCCCGTATGAGCTGCTCGAACAACCTGAAGCAGCTCGGGCTGGCCGCCGCCAACTACGAGAGCGCGTACCAGACGCTGCCGCCCAGCCTGGTGGTGAACATCGGCAACCCGCCCGGCGGGGCCGGTCAGCCGGGCTTCCCGTTCCCCGCCATCGTTCACAGTTGGGCGGTCAACCTGCTGCCGTACATCGAGCAGGAGAACGTGTTCCGCCAGTACAACATGAACTACCCGTGGTTCGCCGTCGTCCCCGGTCTGGTCGACAACCAGACACCCCTGCGGACGCAGATCAAGACGTTCATCTGTCCGAGCACCCCCGGCGGGTCGAACCGCACCGTGTCCGGCTCGTTCAGCTTCGGTGCCACCTTCCCGTATCAGAACCTGGCCGTGACCGACTACGCCACCAACAGCAGCATCAACACCGGGTCGATCACCTTCTTCGGCTACCCGGCCGGCACGACGCAGGCCACCCTGTACAGTGGGATGCGGCCGAGCCTCAAGGGGGCCGGGGTTCCGCTGCTCGGCGTGCCCACCTCCAGCCCGATCACCTTCGTCGGCATCACCGACGGGTCGAGCAACACCATCCTGCTGTGTGAGAGCGCCGGCCGCCCGGACCTGTACGTCGGCGGGGCAAAGCAGACGGGGGCGAACAACGACGGTGGGTGGGGGCACCACGAGAACGACTACGGCCTGGACGGGGCGATCTCGAAGACCAACCGCTCCAGCCCCGGCAACTGCGTCATCAACTGCCACAACGACAACGAGACGTATGCCTTCCACACCGGCGGGGCCATGCACGCCTTCTGCGACGGCAGCGTGCGGTTCATCAAAGACAGCATCAGCCCGCAAACGTACGCCGCCCTCATCACCGCACAGGGCGGCGGGCTGACCACGGCCGAAGTGTCCCCCCGCACCGACTTCCACTCGGAGTCCGCATGTCCCGTCTCGCCCCCGTCGTCGCCGCGGTCGCCTGCCTCGCCCTCGTCGGGTGCGAGCCGGGCAAGCCGACCGCCGTCCCCGCCGGCGGGAAAGTGACGTTCAAGAAGACCACCCCGCCGGCCGGCGCGCTGGTGGTGTTCCACCCGACCGACCCGGCGGTCGAGAAGACCATCGGCGGCAAGCCGTTCGGCAAGGTGGCCGACGACGGCACCTTCAAGCTGACCAGCTACGCCGAGGGGGACGGCGCACCCGAAGGCGAGTACGGCGTCACCATCGACTGGCGGACGAAGGGCAAAGAAGGCGGGATGAGCCTGACGGAAGGGGGCGGCGGCGGTGCCCCCCGGCTGAACGCCAAGTACAGCAACCCGCAGCAGCCGTTCACCAAAGTGACGGTGAAGAAGGGGGCCGACAACCAGTTCTCGTTCGACGTGGACTGACCGCCTCACCCCGGCAGCACCACGATCTTGCCGGTGAGCGTGCCCTTCTTGCCGACGGTGTTGTCTTCCTGAAGTTGGTGGGCGGCGGCGGCGTCCTTCAGCGCGAACGTCTGGCCGATGACCGCCCGCAGCGCCCCGCTCGCCATCCACGTGTTCATGTCGTTCGCACACGCCCGCTGTTCGTCCGGCGTCATGGCGAACATGACGAACCCGAACAGGCTCAGCCCCTTCACGTAGAACGGGCCGTTCGGCCACACGGGGCGGGCCTGCCGGCCGGCCATCACCACGACCCGCCCGCGGGGGGCCATCACGTCAACGGTCTTGTCCAGGTCGCTCGGCGGGAGCGTCTCGAAGTACACGTTGACCCCCTTCCCGTCGGTCGCGTCCTTCACCCCCTGCACCACGTCGTCGGTCTTGTAGTTCAGCACCGTGTCCGCCCCCAGGTCGTCGGCCACCTGCGCCTTCGCCGCACTGCCCACGGTCGTGACCACCTTTGCCCCCACCGCCTTCGCCATCTGCACCACACACGCCCCCACGCCGCCCGTGCCGCCGTTCACGAACACCGTCTCGCCCGCCTTCAGATTCGTCCGCCAGAACAGCCCCAGGTGGGCGGTGATGCCGACGAGTGCGAGCGCCGCGGCGTCGGCCTCCTTCACCCCGGTCGGCAGCGGGTAGAGCCACTGCTCGCCGGTCACGCAGAACTCGGCGAACGTGCCCTGTCGCCCGAGCAACCCCTGGTTGCTCCCCCACACGCGGTCGCCCACTTTGAACCGCGTGACCCCCGGCCCGACGGCGTCCACGGTGCCCGCGAGGTCGCAACCGGGGATGAACGGCTTGGGCAGGGTCATGGCGACGATGCCGGCGCGGATGTACGTGTCGACCGGGTTGAGCGACGCGGCGGCGACCTTCACCCGCACCTCGCCGGCCTGCGGGTCGGGCGTCGGCAGGTCGCCGTAGCGGAGCACGTCCGGCCCGCCGGTCGTCTCGATGTACGCGGCTTTCATGCGGGGTTCTCCTGGTGAACCGGCGGCGTCAGCCGTCTGGGTCGTTGTCACCCAGGCGGCTGACGCCGCCGGTTCACCGGACGTTTTACCGGAACGCCATGAACAGGGCCAAAGCCAGTGCGACGAGCAGCCCCACCCAGATCCACACCGACTTGCCGCGGCGGGGGGCGTCGTCGTCCGACGTGTACTGCTCGCAGTACGGGCACCGCGGGGCGTCCTCGGGGATCGGCTCCCGGCAGTGCGGGCAAGGGGCGGTGGTCAATCCGGCACCTCCACGCGGACCTCGGTGTCGGTCACCGTCACCGGATAGCAGGCGGTTTTCACCCGCGGGTTGTCGGCCCACGCGCCGTCGGCGAGGCGGAACCGCCAGGCGTGCCACGGGCACGTGACGACGCCGCCCTCCACGTGCCCGCCGGCGAGCGAGGCCCCGGCGTGCGGGCAACAGTCGTCGATGGCGAAGAACCCGCCGTCGTGGTGGAACACGGCGATGGTCCGCTTGCCGGCCGAGACGACCACCGATTCGCCGGGCGGGATGTCGGACGGCTTCCCAACCAGAACGCTCGCAGGCATGTTATCCCTCATATTCGCACGGCGGGAGTATCCGCCGGCGGGCTGTCGAATACAGTGGCGGGTACGGCCGTCGTCTTCCGCACTGGGGCCTGTCATGCTCGAAGTCGAAATGAAGTTCCGACTCCCCGAATGGTCGCCCGTGGTGGCCAAGCTGGCCGAGTGGGGTGCCACCGCCGACCCGGTGCGGGAGGACACCGACAGTTATTTTAACGCGCCCGACCGCGACTTCGCCCAAACGGACGAAGCCGTGCGGGTGCGGCGGATCGGCGTGTCGAACATCCTGACTTATAAAGGGCCGAAACTCGACACCACCACGAAGACCCGCACCGAGATCGAACTGCCGCTGGCCGACGGGCCGAATCAGGCCGCCGACGCGGTGCGGTTCCTGAGCGCGCTCGGCTACCGGCCGGTGGCGGTGGTGACGAAACTGCGGACGGTGTACCACTTCACGCGGCACGGCTTCTCCATGCAGGTGTGCCTGGACGACGTGGGCGCGGTGGGCAAGTATGCGGAAGTGGAAGTGATGGCGGAACCGGCGCAGATGGACGCGGCGACGCAAGCGGTGATGACCACCGCGACCGAACTGGGGCTGACCGACCACGAACGGCGGAGCTACCTCAGATTGCTTCTGGAAAGAAAG
>JANNQE010001363.1:0-8883 GCA_031441625.1 Planctomycetia bacterium | reverse complement strand
ACTCGTACCACCGCGGCCCCTGACTCCCCTCGCCGACGCTCACCCGCCACCACGCACTCGCCGGCCACGCCGCCACCACCTCGTCCACCCGCCGAGCTGTCCCCTCCACCCGCGGTCGGGTGGGCGAACGCCCCCGCGTCGCCCGCGGCCGCTCGTCGGCGGGGATCACCGTCGGCTCCTCCGTCCACACCCGCGTGTCGCACCCGATGTCCAGCACGTACCACTTGCCCACGTCCCGCACCCCCGACACGAACGTCGGGTGGTCGCCGTTCACGCAGTCCCCACCGACCCCGCGAAACGGCACCCCGGCCGCGACCGCATCCATCACCATCTCCAGGGCCAACTGCGGTTTGGTGCGGAACACCACCGCCTCCGGCACCCCGGCCTGCTCGCGGCGGTCGGCGTCGCCCGCCCACTCCTCCGGCCGGGACAACCGGCGATCCAGGAAGGCGTGCCCGTTCGCCGACGCGTAGTTGAGGAACACGCCGATCTGGCAGTTGTCGGTGCGGCCCAACGTGCCCGAGTATTGCCGCTTGACGCCGACCGATTGGGTGCCCTTCTTGGGGACCCCGGTCTCGTCGGCGTTGATCACCGCGTCGTCGTCGGCCAGCACGGCGAGCCGGTCGCGCCGCATCTGGCTCAGGATGGCGGCGTCCGACCAGGCCCCGGTGGCGAGGAACGCCTGGAGGGTGCGGACGGGCGGGCCGTCGATGGCTTCGGCGATGTTCTCGGCGTTGCGGCGGTCGCCGCCGTGGAGCAACCCCTGGACGAACACCCGCGCGTGGGAGGCGTTCTGCTCCCGGCCGAACAACGGCGCGTAGGCATCCAGAAAGAGGTCCAGTTCCGGCTTCAACGCCCGCAAGTCCTTCGCGTCCAAGATCGACTCCCCGCTGTCGGAATCGGAACCACTCTTACTACCCGAACTCGCGGTGGTGGAAAAGGTTAAATGAAGCTGCGCTGTAGTACTAGGGTGGCCGACTCTCGCCGAGAGTCGGACGGGGAGTTCGGCCGGAGTGACGAACGTGGAGTTGGTGAAAGCCGTCATTCGCTCCACGTGGGCTTCCCAGGCGTCGGCCCCATTCCGACTCTCGGCGAGAGTCGGCCACCCTACCGAACTCGACTCCTCACGGAGCACGGCTCGCCGGGAGCGGCTCACTTCACGTCCGTCACCAGGGTGCTGTACTCCCACACGCCGGTGAACGCCTTCCCCTCGTGCTCGCCCTTCGCCTTCTCGAACCGGCTCACCCGTGCGGCGTACCGCCCCGGCTTGGTGTACGTCGGCGTCTGGCCGTCGGCGTCGGTCGTCACCGCTTTCGGCTCGGCGACCCCAGGTTCGTGGATCGTGACGGTGACGTTGCCGAGCGACTTGCCGTTCACCGTGGCGACGAACGCCACGCCGCCGCTGACCGCCTTCGAGGTGAGTTCGAGCGGCAGTCCCACGGCCACCCCGCCCGCCGGTTGCGTTTTGGCGTGGAAGCGGAGCAACACCAAGTGTCCTTCCCCGCGGTTCGACACCCCGTAGTCGATGGAGGCGAAGAGCGTGTCGGCGGACGACTTCAGCGTGGCCGACTTATCCCCCGATTCGATCGTCACTTGCGCCCGTTTGCCGCCCTCGCCGACGGCCGTGACGGCGCGAATCCCGAGCGAAATTGCGGGCGTGGCGGAATCTGTCAACGGGGCGGAGTGGAAAACGAGCGAAAAATTCCCGGCCGTGGTCGTGTCGGGTCGGAGATAAAGGAACTGGGCGTACGCCGAGGGGGTGATGAAGGCGATTGTGGCCAGGGCGAGGGCGGTGAACTGCGGGCGGGTCATCGCTCGAACCTGTGTGAGGGGAAAGGGTTGAGCGATCTAGCCGGAACCTGAAATGGAATCTGCGCCAACTGTCCGACTTTGGGCAAGCCTCACTTCTGTGCTCGAAGCGATGTCGTCTTTTCGGTCAATCGTCCGAAATCCCGATGATTTCCCCGACAGGAGACGTTGATTCTGAACTCGGCAGGGGATAAATTGCGTGTGTCCCGTCGAGGCGCGACCCTGGTGAATGGGCGACACCTGGGAAGCACTCGGCGGGATTTTTTGTCCTCATCTGCGGTTCAACTCACGGCGAAGCCGGTCCTCGCGGGCCGGCTTCGCCGTGGGCGTTTTCCGTCCGATTGCGAATGGTCATCGGCGGGGGGCTCGCGCCGTAACTGGGGCTTAACTTTCCAGCCACCACTCGGGGCAGGTCGTGCCGTCCGGTCGCCGGGCTTCTCCGACATGTCGAATCCTGTGGCGGTCCATCAGGAAGGGTGACAACAAGCCAAGCAGCGGAGGGATCGGCTCATCCGTCTCGGCGAGACAACGAGCCAGGGTCCAGACGGGTGGCATCCAACGACCGTCACGATCAGTTGCGGCCAACCGCACACGCCCGAGGCGGTAGCTGTGCGACCGCCCGCCTACCCGCACCGGATCGTCCTCGACCCGCTCTAGCCAACGGATTTCCCCTTCGAACTCGCTCCACACCTCGAACGGGAGATTTGTGACCGACGCCCCGGTATCGACGATGGCGTCCGTCCGGCGACGGCGGTCGAGTTCGCCATTCGGCCGCCACCCGTCCGCGAATTCTGGGGGGACGATGTACAGCCGGATGATCGGCTTGTAGTTCGGGATGGAAATGACTTCCGGCGGCGTGACGCCGCGGTATACAAATGCGTCGGTGGAGTCGATGCGGGAGTACAACACAAGTCGTGCCACGGGCGGCGATCTCCTTCAGTCCATCGGCTTGCGGATGATCAGGCAGGTGATGATGCGGCTGGCGGCGACGCCGGTCGCGGCCGTCACATCGGTTCGCAACTTCTTCAAGTTCTTGTTGTGGCCGAGTACCTGCTTCTCGACCACGGCGATGTACTCCCCCTTAAACTCGTCGAAGGTGCCCAGGTTGTACTGCTCGTCCACCCAGTTCTCATCGGCGAGCGCGGCCTTCCCCTCCTCGTCCAGGTCGAGGAAGATGTCGTCCGCAGCCGGGTCGTTCGGGATGGGCGACGGGGCGGTGTGGGTGCCGTTCACGTTCATGGCCGGTCTCCGTGTGGCTGGGGTTATTGTCGCACACGTACCGCCCGCCTACAACTCGGCTCACCCTCCCACCCTCCCGGATGATGCACATGGCGAAGATCACGAAAGACACCATCGGCGTCGGGTTCATCGGGGCCGGCGACATTTCCATCCTGCACGCGGCGGCGGTGAAGAAGGTGCCCGGCGCGAAGCTGGTGGGCCTGTGGAACCGCAACCAGGAGCGGGCGAACGAGCGGGCCACACAGTTCGGGTGCAAGAACTACGCGACCCCCGAGGAGATGGTGAAGGACCCGGCCATTGATGCCGTGTTCGTGCTCACCAACCTGGAAACGCACCTGGAGTACACCAAGCTGGCGCTCGACCACGGCAAGCACGTGCTGGTCGAAAAGCCGGTGGGCGTGAGCGTGACCGAGATCGAGCAGATGAAAGCGGCGGCGGACGCGAAGGGGCTGGTGTGCATGCCGGGGCACAACTACGTGTACGAGCAGAGCATGGTGCGGACGAAACAGTTGGTGGACGGCGGCGACCTGGGCAAGATCGTGTCGGCCTACGTCATGTACAACATCCACCACCCGGAAGAGGTGGCCAAGCGTTACCCCGGCGTGGTGCGGCAGATCCTCACGCACCACTCGTACATCCTGCTGTATCTGGTCGGCAAGCCGGTCGAGTTGTGCGCGATGAAGGCGACGCTGCACTACCAGGAGTACCCGGAAGAAGACATCGCCATGGTGCAGATGCGGCTGGGGAGCGGCGCGCTCGCCCACTTCTGCGCCAGCTTCGCCGCCGACGACCACGCGGCCGACCCGTGGACGGTGATGGTGAAGGTGATCGGCACCGCCGGCAGCACGCGGTACAGCTACCGCGACCACGTGGAGATCAAGCCGGGGCTGGTTCACAGCCAGACGTACACGGCGTACCAGGGGAGCATCACCAACGAGGTGCGGCACTTCCTGATCGACTGCCTGCGAATGGGCCAGCCGCCGCTCAGCACGCTGGAAGATGCCATCACGGCGCAGAAGCTAATCGAGGCGTGCGAGGAGTCCATCCGCAAGGGGAGCGTGGTGAAAATTCAGTGACTCAGAACGGAGGGTTCACCACGAATAACACGAATCAGACGAATGAAAACAGAGAGCGTGTAGTCCGAAGTGGTTTGCTGTCTTGATTCGTTCGATTCGTCTTATTCGTGGTGAACCCTCCGTTCCTGTTCTTTTCCTCCCGCCCTACTTGAACGACTTCGTGGTGAACGTGTCGGCGTCGAACTCCGCGTTCAACTTCACATCCCGGAACCAGTAGCTGGCGATCAGTTCGCCGTCGTGCCGGTGCTGCTCGGTGCCCACTTGCAGCCGCGTCTCGCAGTCCAGGTACACCGTCACGGTGCGGAACGAGTCCTTCCGGTTCTTGTCGGTCACGTCCACCTTCGGCCCGCCCGTCACGAACGGGTCGATCTGGTCCGCTGGGCAGGTGCGTTTCAGGATGAAGCACTCCCGCCCGCCGGCCTCGGGCACCGCCTTCCGCCCGACGTACTCGTACGTCAACTCGCCCGCTTTCTTCGCCTCCGTCCACGCCAGCAGTGTCCGCCGCGTGGACTGCACCAGCCCGAACTCCTCGATGGTGTACCGGGCCGACTGTTTCGGCATGAACCCCTGCGGGGGCACGTCCTGAATCAGCTTGCGGAACATCCACACCTTCATCTTCCCGCCGTTCTGCCCATTCACATACAGCGTGCCCTGCCCCGCCCCGCCGCCCTGCTGCCACACCATGAGCACCGAGTACGGGTCGTCTTGCACGGCCACGCGGATGACTTCCTCGTCGGCCAGCTTGCCGCCCATCCGCTCCCGCTTGCGGAACTCGGCGGTGAACCCGCCGGCCGGGTATGCGGCGACGGCGGTGTTCAGTGCGGCAATCGGGTCGTCGCGGAGTTGGTCGGCGAACGTGTCTTCGGGAACCTGGGGTGTGGTCGGCGCGGGCACGTAAGTCGGCGGAGTGATGCCATTGACCGGCAAATTCAACCACACCGCGACACCGACCCCGGCCACAACGATCACCACGAACACCACAATCAAGATGCGCTTTGCCACGGCCGCCCTCCGGTCGTCGCCGGGCATTGTAGGCCGGCTCCTTCCGGCGTATCGGCGGAACCGGCACCGAAGGTGCAACCGGACTGCCCCGCGGCGGGTGAGGGACAGCCGATGCCGCCGGCACAACCGGACCCCACGCTTTCCACTCCGGGTATCGCTCCCCGGCGAACCGATTACAATTCGGCGGCCTTTCCCCGTCAGGACGACGCCCCATGTCCAGCCCCGTTCCGCTCGCCCCAAACAAGAAGCGCCGCTGGTTCGGCTGGGTGTTGCTCGTGCTGTTCGTGCTCCTGCTCGTGGGCGTGTGGCTGGCCCCCGGCGTGCTGGCGAAGTCGGCGTACAAGGACAAGTTCGTCGCCGACCTGACCGCCGACGTGAACGGCAAAGTGACTGTGGGCGAGGTGTCGCTCAACTGGCTCCACCCCATCGAAGCGTTCGACGTGAAAGTGACGGACGCGAGCGGGCGGGAACTGGTCGTGGCGAAGCGGGTGTGTACGTCGAAGTCGCTGCTCGCACTGCTGCTGAATCGCGCCGAGTTGGGCACGATTCGACTCGAACAGCCGCGGGCCGAGATCGCCTTCGAGAACGGCACCACGAACGTGCAACAGGCCTTCGCCAAGTACCTCGACGGCCCGAGCGGTGGCACCCGGCCGGCGGTGGCGGTGGAACTGACCGACGGCACCGTGCGGCTCACCGACGTGGCCCGCAAGCAGACGACCGAATTGACCGCCGTGGGCGGCACGGCGACCCTCCCGGCGGGCGGCGAGCCGATCACGTTCAAGTTGAGCGCCACCGCCGGCGGGCCGGTGACGGCCGAAGGGCAGATCGGCGCGGAGAACAAGCTGACCCTCGACGCCACCGGGTTCGACGTGGGTTCACTCGCCCCCGCCGTGCGGCACGTCGCCCCGGACGTGTCCGCGAGCGGCAAGCTGACCGCGAAGCTGTCCACCACCTGGGCGCTGAAGGAGAAGGGACTGCCGGCGTTCACCGCCGACGGCACCGTGAGCGTGTCCGACGTGACCGTGTCCGCCCCGCAGTTGGGCGACATGCCGGTCAAGCTGGCGTCCGCTGACATGCCGTTGTCAGTGGCGTGTGACGGGAGGACGATGCGGGTGGCGAAGCTGAGCGTCACGTGCGACGTGGGCACGGCCAGCTTCGCCGGCGAGTACGACACCGCCGCCCCGCCGCAAGCCGTGCTGAATCAGCCGGGCCTGAAGCTCGACGCCGACATCGACCTCGCCAAACTCGGCAACACCGCCCCCGGCCTGCTGCGGCTGAAACCGGGCACCGAACTCACCCGCGGGCGGGTGGTGGCGAAACTGTCCAGCACGCCGGGCGCGAGCGGCGTGACGTGGAGCGGGTCGGTGGTCACGTCGAAGATCGAGGGCGTTTCGGGCGGGCGGGCGGTGGCGTGGGAGCAGCCGCTGAGCGTGGCGTTCGCCGGGCGGGTGCGACCCGACGGCCTGCCCGAGTTCGACGACCTCGTCGTGTCGTCCGACTTCATCGGCGCGCGGGCGATGGGCGGGCCGGACTCGTTCCGCGCGAAAGCGAACGTCAACCTGGACGTGCTGAGCAAGCACCTGGAAGAGTTGCTCGACCTGAACGGGCTGAAATTGCAGGGGGAGGCGAAGGAGTTCGAGGTGAAGGTGCAGCCCCGGACGGGCGGCGGGTCCACGCTCACGGTCGACGGCACGGTGCTGAACTTGGCGGTCCGCGACAACTCCGGCGTGCTGGTGTCCGACCCGAACCTGAAGCTGTTCGCCACCGCCGACGGAGACATTCGGAACGGCGTGATTCGCATCGAGAGCGGGCGGGCGAACGTGACCGCCGGCACCGACACGCTCGGCGTGGTGCTGCTCGACCCGGTGGCCGACGTGACGAAATTCGACTCCGGACGTGCGAGCGTGGCGCTCACCGGCGACCTGAACAAGTGGCGCGGGCGGGTGGGCAAGCTCGTCAGTTGGCCGAGTGATTGGGCCATTGGCGGGACCGCCACCGAAGCCACCGGCGTGGTCACGCTCGGCAAAGTGGTCACCGCCGAGAAGGTGAAGTTGGCCGTGACGAACGCCCACTTCCGCGGGTGCGGGCTGGCCATCGACGAACTGGCGCTCCGCATCGACACCGCCGAACCGGACGGCCGCATCGTGTTCGACCCGAAAGCGGGAGCCGTGACGTTCACCCGCACGGTCGTGGCCAGCGAGACCGTCAGCGGGGCGGTGGCGAAACTCGACATCACGCCGAACGCCAAGGGCGAGTACGGCATGAGCGGCAACGCGAACGTCGTCGCCCGCCTGGAGCGCGTGCAGAAAATGCTGCAATTCCAGTCCGCCCGCGACCTGTCGGACCAGTTCCGCGGGACCGCGACGGGGGCCGTGGCGGTCGTCGCCCCGACGTTCGACACGATGGCGTTCACCGTCGATCTGGCCGTCGACAAGTTCGCGTTCGGCCCGCCGCAGTCGCCCACGTGGGCCGAGCCGTGGGTGAGGGTGAAGGGCGGCGTGGGGTATCACATCTCCGCCGACACGCTGACGCTGACGAACGCCGTGGTCGAGCGCGACGGCCTGACGGTGAGCGGCAGCGGCACGATTTCCCGGCTCAGCACCGAGGCGAACCTCGACGTGTCCGGCACGCTGGGCTACGACCTGGCCAAAGTGGAACCGCTGCTCAAGCAGTACCTGGGCAAGTCGGCGGCGGCGAGCGGCAAGGACGTGAAGCCGTTCAAGGCGTCGGGCACCGTGCTGGGTGGCAAGCCGGTGACGGTCGAGGTGAGCAAGCTGAACGGCAACGCCGGGCTGGGGTGGACGAGCCTGCGGGCCTACGGGTTCGACGTGGGCCAGGGCGAACTGACCGCGACGGCCGACCAGGGGCGGGTGACCACCACGCCGGTGCGGGCGACGTTCGGCGGGGGCACCGTGGTCGCCGAACCGACGCTCCGGCTGCTGCCCGGTGCCTACGACGTGTCGCTGAAACCGGGGCGGGTGGTGGATCGCGCGAAGTTGACGCCGGAGGTGTGCGCCGAAGCCCTGGGGTACGCGCTGCCGGCCATCGCCAACAGCGCGCAGGCCGACGGGGTGGTGTCGTTCGACCTGGGCGACAACGGCTTCCCGCTCTCCGATCCGGCGGCCGGCACCTTCAAGGGCACGCTCACCATCCACGAGGGGGCGGTGTCGCCCAGCCCCATCGTCACGCAGATTTTGGACGTGCTCGACATCAAGTCGCCGTCGGTGCAACTGCAAAAGGAGAGCGTCATCCCCATCGAGTTGAAGAACGGGCGGGTGACGCACTCGAACTTCACCTTCCTGGTGGGCAACACGCCGGTGGCGACGAGCGGCAGCGTGGGCACCGACGGCACGCTCGACCTGACCGTGTCGGTGCCCGTCAGCGGCACCGTGGCGGAGAAGCTCGCCCCGAACCAGCCGGCGATTCAGAAGGTGATCGCCAGGCAGCAGATCAGCGTGAAGGTGAAGGGCACACTGACCAAACCGCAACTGGACAGCGACGGGATGCGGGGGCAACTGCAAGCGGTGCTGACCGGGGCGACGAAAGAGCTGGCGAAGGAGAAGGGGCAGGAGGTGGTCGACGACGCGCTGAAGAAGGGGCTGGACAAGCTGTTCAAGAAGAAGTGATGACCCTCCCGTAGCCGCGGAGCGGCGGCCGGGTGTAGCCTGGGGCGGAAGCCCCAGGACCATAGCCCCACAATTCCAAGCCCCGGAGGGGCGCTCGGTCATCGTGCGATCGCCCCTCCGGGGCTTGTGCT
>JANNQE010001362.1:0-4213 GCA_031441625.1 Planctomycetia bacterium | reverse complement strand
CTGCGGCTCGCGGCTACTCCGGCGTGTCACTCCTTCGCCAACTGTATCAAGATCGTCTCGCCCTGTTTGAATGTCACCTTCAGCGGGCTGGTCTTCACGTCCGCGTACTTCTCCGCCAGTTGGCTCTTCTCCTTCACCTCGCCGCTGTAGTACTTGCCGCCGGCCGCCTTGAACAGCGTGACCGCGTACTCGCCCTCGGGCAGGCCGTCGAACGCCTTCGTGGTGCTGGGGGTGAACTTGCCGTCGGCGTCGGTCAGCGCGTCGGCCACGTACTGCACCCGCTCTTTGGCCGTCTCGGTGGCGGCCACCTTCTTCACGAACGTCACCGTCACCCCGGCGAGCGGTTGGCCGTCGAGCAGCACCTGCCCGCTGGCCGGCACCGGCTTCGGCGGGTTCTTCACCACCACGCCCGGCTCGTCGTTGTCCCGGATGATGGCGTCTTCCGGCAGCACGCCGTCGAGCAGCACGTGCGAGATGACCGGCCCGCCCTTCTTCACCGTGATCCACGTCAGGTGGTCGAACTCGCCGTACTCGACGCCCCGCAGCCGGCTGCCCCCGCCGGTGGTGGCCAGTTGGTAGTAGTTCATGCCGTTGCGGGTGAACTTCTGGAAGCGGTGGACGTGCCCGCAGAACACGGAGTACTGCCGCCCTTCCAGCACCTTCTCGAACGCCGCCCACCCGTTCTTCTCCAGGTTCGTGTCCGCCCACAGCGGCTTGTGGGTGAACACCATCACCCACCGCACGTCCTTCGTCTCGTCCAGCACCTTCTTGAAGTACGCCGTCTGCTCGGCCGACACGTAGCTCGCCTTGTACTTCTTCTTCTCGTCTTTCTCGGCGGCGTCCTCGTCCTCGCTGTTCACGGCGAAGAAGAGCACCCCCTTATACACAAAGTGGTAAAACTTGCGGCCGAAGCGGGCCTTCCAGTCGTCGTTCAGCTCCTTGTTGGTCAGGTCGTGGTTGCCCGGCACGTAGAAGAAGGGCATGTCGAACTTGGCCGTGATGCCGTTGAACTCCTTCCACTCCTTCTCGATCTGGTCCGGCTTGGTGGTGTACCCCTCGATCAGGTCGCCGACGCTCAGCACGAACTCGGGTTGCAGCAGGTTGACCCGCTCGACCGCCTTGGTGAACACCTTGCCGCGGTTCCCGCCGGTGCGGTCGCTCACCACGGCGAACTGGAAGTTGTCCGGGTCGGCGTTCGCCTTCAGGCCGGTCCACGGGTTCTTGTCTTCGCTGGTCGCGCGAATGCCGGTGGCGGTGTCGGCGGCCTTCGGGTCGGCCGGCTGCGGTACGGCCCGCGAGACGACCACGGCGAGGGCGACGACGACCAGCACACCCGCGGCGAGGAGCAGGCGCTTCATGAGGGGGTGACTCCGAGTGGTGGGACGTGGGGTGAGGATAAGTGATGAGGGCGAGCGGGGGAACGGGACGGCGGGCAGCTTCACGGAAGTTTCGCAGGTTCCGAGACCTCACCCCCCGTCCCCCACTCCCAAGAGGAGAGGGGGACGGGGGGTGAGGTCCTTACGAACCTGGCCTCTTCAAGCTCTCCACCTCCGGCAACTCCGCCAGAGTGTTCATGCCGAACGCCTGCAAGAACCGCTTCGTGGTGCCGTAGAGTTGGGGTCGGCCGAGGGAGTCGTGCCGGCCGGTCACTCGCACCAGCCCCTTTTCCATCAGCAGGCGGATGAGTTCGGCACACGCCACGCCCCGCAGGGTGTCCACGTCGGCCCGCGTGATCGGCTGCTTGTACGCGATGACGGCGAGCGTCTCGAGCGTGGCGGGCGTCAGCCGCACGTCCTGCCCGGTGCGGCGGAGTCGCAACAGCCACGGGTGGAACGCCGGGCGTGTGAGCAGTTGATACCCGCCCCCGAGTTCTTCGATTTGGAATGAAGAATTGTCGTCCGCATACAGTGCCCGCAGTCGCTCAACCAGACGACGTGCCGCGTGGCCGTC
The DNA here is from genome assembly GCA_031441625.1 of Planctomycetia bacterium. GTDB lineage: Bacteria > Planctomycetota > Planctomycetia > Gemmatales > Gemmataceae > JALHQU01. The sequence continues at coordinate 2,263 of JANNQE010001362.1, read as the reverse complement.
CGGCAGTCCGGCGGCGTCCGCCAGCTTGCGGGCGGGCAGCGGTTCGTCGGCGAGGAACAGGGCGGCTTCAAGGCGGGCGAGCGCCGCATCCCGGCCGAGCGGGTGCGGGGGTGAATTTTCCCTCACCTCCGGCGTGAACCTCAACCGATCTTCTACTTCTCTGTCAACCGGACGAGTCGAGTGCGGGCGACGTGCGGCCGGCCCGTACCTCGGAAGCTTGTGACGCATGGTGAGAGAATGACACCGCCGCCGCCCGACCGCCAGGGGAATTGGTGCCGCGGGTGGCGCGAATGACGACCGGACGGCCTGTGCCGCGCTGGGAATCCGGGCCGACTCGGAAAGGAATGTCGGTTCGGGAATTTTTCGCTCGCAAGCGCCCTCAGTTATCGGGTATACTACCTTGTGTGTTCCCGGCATCGGCGGTCGTTTGCTCCCCGACCCGGTCACACGGAAGAATCGGTCGTAGCCGTCCCCACGGCCCGACCGTACAACTTTCGGCTCCCGCTTCGCCGCCGCCCGGAACCGGCGGCGAACGCAGGCTCCACTGAGAAGACCGCGGACCCTCCCCCCCGCCCTGGGTTCGGCACCCGTATTCGTAACGGCGTGCCACCCCCGCGGGTTGTCCGTCCGCTTCACTCCCGGCACAATCCGGGGGTGAATCCCACCGCCGACGGCGAACCGGACCGCCCGGCCACAACGGATGAGCGACATTGCGATGACCCTGACGACGACCCGAAAGCCGACCGAAGCCACCGCACGGCCGACCGACGAGGTCTACGGCGGTGCCAAGTCCGCTCGCGCCCGCGACGACGAGGACGATGACGACGCCGAAGAAGCTCCGGCCAAGACCGACGAGTACGGCCCCGGCGCGGACGACGCGCTCGGCTTGTACCTCCGCCAGATGGGCGCGATTCGCCTGTTGAACAAAGACCAGGAGCAGATTCTGGCTCGGAAGCTGGACGCCCGCCGCACGCGGTTCCGCCAGTCGGCCCTGACCGCCGCCCACGTGCTCGGCCGCGCCCGCCAGCAGTTCGAGAAGGTGGCCGCCGGGCAGACCGCCCTCGACCCGACCATCGACGTGTACTCCGACGAGGCGATGGCGCTGAGCCGCCAGCAGATCATCGACCGCATGAAGCCGCACCTGGACACCGTGCGGCACCTGCTGGTGAAAGAGGCCCGCGACTTCATCGACCGCCCCGGCCCGACCGCCTCGGCCGAAGTCGTCCGCTCGTGGCAGCGGTGCCGCCTCCGCCGCCTGCGGAAGATGCGGAAGCTGATGACCGAGCTGTCCCCCCGCACCGAACTGATGGAGCGGTGGGTGGACGACCTGAACGACCACGCCGACGAGATGAGCCGGCTGGTGCGGGCCGTCAAGGACCAGCCCGGCCGCAGGCCGGACCTGATCGAGGCCGAGAACAAGGTCCACATGACCCACCAGGAGCTGGCCGCCCTGGTGAAGGTGATCCGCCGCCGGCGGAAGGCGTACCAGCAGGCCCGCAGTGAGCTGGCCGAAGCGAACTTGCGGCTGGTGGTGAGCATCGCCAAGGCGTACCGCAACCGCGGCCTGCCGTTCTCCGACCTGATTCAAGAAGGCAACCGCGGGCTGATGCGGGCGGTGGACAAGTACGAGTACCGCCTGGGGTTCAAGTTCGGCACCTACGCCACGTGGTGGATCCGCCAGGGCGTGCAGCGGGCGCTGGCCGACCACGCCCGCACCGTGCGGGTGCCGTGCCATCAAGTCGGGGTGCTGGGCCGGATCGAGCGGGAGCGGGTGAAGATGACCGCCGACCTGGGCCGCGAGCCGACCCCGGCCGAACTGGCCGCGGCGGTCGAGATGACCGAAGACGAGATGAAGTCGCTCCGCCAAATGAGCCGCCAGCCGGTGAGCATCCACGAGCCGATCGGCGGGGACGGCGAGCGGGCGCTCGAAGACTTCCTGTCCGACCAGCACGTCATCAACCCCGGCGAGACGGCCGACGCCCGCCTGCTCAAGGACCGCATTCACGAGGTGCTCCGCAGCCTCGCCCAGCGGGAGCGGGAGGTGATCGAACTGCGGTTCGGGCTGAAGGACGGCACCCCGCGGACGCTCGACGAGGTGGCCCGGCAGTACGGCATCACCCGCGAGCGGATTCGCCAGATCGAAGCCCGCGGCCTGCTCAAACTCCGCCAACCCGTCCGCCGCGACCGCCTGGAAGAGTTCACCGACACCCACGCCCACCTGCCCTCGGCGTGAGGCGAGACCCCGAAACGAGAGAGGCGGCGG
>JANNQE010001361.1:0-1606 GCA_031441625.1 Planctomycetia bacterium | reverse complement strand
CCGGAAACGGATCCGGCTGACCGATTCGCACTCCCGCCGTCGGGCAGTGAACCGCGACCCCGACTGTCACCGGCCCCGAGAGCGTCATTTCACCGGACGGCTACGGTGTACCTGACCTTCCGGTACACGGTGGTGCGCCTGTGGCAGGAGCCGATGGAGTCTCTGTTGAACGCGGGCGTCGGGCTGGCCCCGCTCGCCCTGCTGACGAACGAGGCCGCCGCCGACCTGCCGGCCGCGTTCGTCCGGTTCGAGCAGAGGTTGCGGCGGCCGTCCGTGGCGGATAACGTGAGGGAGAAACTGCTCGGCTCGACGTTCGTCCTCGGCGGTTTGCGATACGCCGAAGACCGCCTCCTGGAGCTGTACATGAGCCTGCACAACATCCTCGAAGACTCCACCACCTACCAGGGCATCATGCGCCGCGGGGCACTCCGTGGGCGGCAAGACACTCTGCTGGAACAGGCCCAGGAGCGGTTCGGACCGCCCACCCCACAGGCGGAAGCGGCCCTCCGCGCCATCACCGACACCCCCCGCCTCCAGCGTATGGGCCGGCACGTGTTCCACGCCGCCGGGTGGGACGACCTGCTCGCCACCGAGTGACTCGCCCCCTCACTCCCGCGGGGGCTTCTTCGCCTTCGGGGTGTCGTCGTCGTAGGCGTTCACGATCTTCTGCACCAGCGGGTTGCGGACGATGTCCGTGTCGCCCAGGTGCACGATGGCGATGCCGTCGATGTTCTTCAGCCGCCCGACCGCGTCCGCCAACCCGTTCCGCACCGTCCGCGGCAGGTCCACCTGGGTCATGTCGCCCGTCACCACGATCTTCGACCCGAACCCCATCCGCGTCAGGAACATCTTCATCTGCGCCACCGTCGCGTTCTGCCCCTCGTCCAGGATCATGCAGGCGTTGCTCAAAGTCCTTCCCCGCATGTATGCCAGGGGCACGATCTCGATCACCTCGCTCGTCATGTACTTCTCGACCGTCGCCGGGTCGAGCAGGTCGGCGAGCGAGTCGAACAGCGGGCGGAGGTACGGGTTGATCTTCTCCTTCAGGTCGCCGGGCAGGAAGCCGAGCCGCTCGCCCGCCTCCACCGCCGGCCGCACCAGCACGATCTTCTTCACCGCCCCGCTCTTGAGCAGGCTCACCGCCCACCCGACGGCCAGGTACGTCTTGCCCGTGCCGGCCGGCCCGACGCACAGGACCACGTCGTGCGTCTTCATCGCCTGCACGTACCGCCCCTGGCCGTCGGTGCGGGGCCGCATGAACCGCCCGCCGTCGGCCGTCGGGGCGAGCACCGCCGGCCCGCCGCGGGCGTCGTTCCCCTTCACCACGTCGATGACCGTCCGCACGTCGTCGGCCGTCACTTTGCCGTGCTTGCGGTAGATCTGCCGCAGTTGGGCGAAGGTGCGGTCGGCCTGGTCCACCGCCTCGTCGGTCTTGCCGGCGAGGGTGAGCACGTCGCCCCCGCGGGTGAGCACCCGCACGCCGAAGGCGTCGCGGATCAGGTGCGCGAACTGGTCCCGCGGGCCGCACAGGGCCACGCCCTCCTCGCGGCTGTCGAGGGTGAGGGTGCGGGAGATCGGGTACGGCGAGTCGGCCATGGGGGGCCTC
>JANNQE010001360.1:0-10000 GCA_031441625.1 Planctomycetia bacterium | reverse complement strand
GGGGCCATGTAGCCGGGCGTGCCGAGGATCGCCCCGGTGTGTGTCAGGTCACTCACCCCCGGCCGCTTGGCCAGTCCGAAGTCGGCCACCTTTGGCGTGCCGTCCACCGCGAGCAGGATGTTCCCCGGTTTCAGGTCGCGGTGGACGATCCCCACCGCATGCGCCGCCTGCACCCCGTCCGCCACCTTTGCCACCAACTCGGCCGCCTCACAGGGTGGTAACGGCCCGCCCGCCAGCTTCTCCGACAGCGACCCGCCGCTCACCAACTCCATCGCCAAGTACGGCGTGCCGGCGTACTCACCGGAGTCGTACACCCGTACCACGTTCGGGTGATCGACCGCCGCGGCGGCTTGCACTTCGGCCAAGAATCGGGCGAGTTCTTGCGGGGAGGCGTGTCGGCCGGACAGGATCAGCTTGAGTGCCACCTCGCGGTTCAACCGCACTTGCTGTGCCTGGTACACCACCCCCATCGCCCCGCGACCCAGTTCGCCGATCAGTGCGTAATTGGGTGGCAGGTCGGGCGGAATGACTGCGGCCGAAGTCGAGACCTCGGCCGACCGGGTGGCCGCCGGGTCGAACGGCGCCGTCGGGTCGGGCGGGAGCGACCGCGTGGCGTCGGCGAGACGGTCGGTCATGAAATGGCCCGGTGGTCGGACGGTCCGATTGTAGCAGGAACTGGGATGCCGCACCACCCACCGCCACAGCATGTACATGACAGAATCGTCCGCCGCTGTTTTATCGTTGATACTCTGGCGGCGGGACCGGCGGCAGGGTACACTCAGCACATCAGTCGCCCACGTCTCGATCCGTTGCTCCCATTCCTTTCCTTTCGGAGCCTGTGTCATGACCCGTCTCCCGTCCCGTCGCTCGGCGTTCACGCTGATCGAGTTGCTGGTGGTGATCGCCATCATCGCCATTCTCATCGGGCTGCTGCTGCCCGCCGTGCAGAAGGTGCGCGAAGCCGCCGCCCGCATGAAGTGTCAGAACAACTTCAAGCAGTGGGGGCTGGCCATGCACGGCCACCACGACGTGATGGGGTTCCTCCCCCAGGGGAACCAGAACAACCCCCGCCGCGTGTGGGCGGTCATGACGTGGCCGTATGTGGAGCAGGGCAGTCACTACGCCAATTTCGACCAGACCAGGCACTTCTACCAGACGCCGAACACCGTCACCGGCACCACCAACGGCATCTACGCCAAGACCGCCCCGCTGTACTACTGCCCGAGCGACCGCCCCGGAGCCATCTGGCAAGGCGACATCTACTGGCGGGCACGGAGCAACTACGTCATCAACTGGGGCAACCAGGCGGTGCCCATCAACAACGCCGACGCCGCCCAGAACGCGGCCCTCGGCACCGCCCCGTTCGGGTACGAGGACAACGCCTCGGCCAGCCGCCCGCGCAAAGTGACTCTCGTGGGCATCACCGACGGCACGTCGAACACCCTGCTCATGTCCGAAGTCATCATGGCCGGGGCCGACACCGACTTCGACATCCGCGGCGACTTCCTGAACGACGACCGCCCGTGTACTCAGTTCATGACCATCAACACGCCGAACGCCGGCACCGACGTCACCCCGTACTGCCTGAACAACGGCCGCAACCCGCCGTGTACCACGTCCGGGTCGGGCAACTCGCACAAGTCGGCCCGCAGCCGGCACACGGGCGGGGTGAACGTGCTGATGGGCGACGGCAGCGTGAGGTTCATGGCGAACTCGGTCGCACCGGTCACGTGGCGGGCCTACGGCACGATGAACGGCGGCGAGGTGATCCAGCAGAACTGACCCGACACCTCTCCCACGGTGACACACATGCCCCGAACTCTGCGGGCGGCGGTGGCCGCCCTGGTGCTGGCGTTCGTCGCCGGCTGCGGCGGCCCGCCCGAAGGCACCGTGTCCGGCACGGTGACGATGGACCAGGAGCCGCTCAAGGACGGACTGATCCGGTTCGAGCCGAATAGCCCGGACGCCCGCCCGGTGGACGCGACGATCACGGACGGCAAGTACACCGCCACGCTCGCCCCCGGCGACGTGAAGGTGACCATCCGGGCTAACAAGGTGGTCGGCAAGACGAAAATGTACGACACCCCGGACAGCCCGACCGTGGACAAGGTGGTGGAACTGATCGACGCCCAGTTCAACGACACCTCCACTCTGAAGATGACCGTCACGCCAGGGCAGCAGAAGAAGGACTGGGAGGTGAAGAAGCGGAAGTGACGGCCGGCAGAATGGAACCGGGACGGAGTGACCGGGTGGGGACCTGCCCGCGCGGTGATCGCGTTCCCGGTTCCAGTCCACTCACCACTACCGCCGCTTCTTGAGCCACGCGCCCAGCCCGCCGACCGCGGCGATCCCACCCAGAATCAGTGTGCCCGGTTCCGGCACTTGCGGGGCGTTGTACGCGATCTCGCTCACCGACATTTCGATGCGGGCACCGCTCTCCGTGTTCACACCCTCGAACCGAATGTGAGCGAACCGCCCGTCCAGGTTCACCGCCTCCGTGTGATCCAGAGCGATGAAATAGTTGCCGGTGCCGGTCGTAGACAGGCCGTCTGCCGTGAGCGTGCCGGTGGTGGAACCGCCCGCCGTTCGGCCGTCCCTGTCGCTGAACCCCCACGACAGTTGGAAGATGCCGGGGGAGAGCCGCTTGTCGGCGGGCAAAGTTTCCACCGTCTGGGCGAACCCCGGGCCGAAGGAGAACAGCGAAGCGGTTTCGTTCGTCGTTTCGATGTTGATCCGCACCACGCCGTAGTTGCCCGCCTGGGTGTCCCAATAGTGGGAGAACTTCACCCCCTCGCCGCCGTCCGTGTCCGGCGGCTTCACCTCGCTGCCGAACAGGATGCCGTCGTACCCGTCGGGGGCGTTCACCCGCACGTAGTACGACCACGGTAGCGGTCCGGCGGAGGCGACGGCGGCCGAGGCGGCCAGACACACCAGGACGGCGGGGAGGAATCGGTTCGTCATGACGGCTCCGGGGTGAGCGTGGGCGGTAGGGTGTACACCGGACGCGAGTGCCGGTGCAAGGGCGAACTCCCCCGGCGACAGCGGCCACCTACACTAGCGGTGTCCGCCCGCCGTGAGCCGCCGACCATGCCGTTCTTGTCGTACGCCCAGAACGCCGAAGACGTGCCCTTGTGGCGGGTGTTCGGCGGGCAGTCAGTAGGGTTTTACGTGGACGTGGGCGCGTCCAGCCCGGACGAGTCGGTCACCCGCGCGTTCTCCCAGGCGGGGTGGACCGGGTTGAATCTGGAGCCACTTCCCGAGTTGTTCGCGCAAGTGTCCGCCGCCCGTCCGCGGGACATCAACCTGGCGGTCGCCGCCTCCGATCGGCGGGGGACAGCGATGCTGTTCTCGGCCGTCGGCGGGTTGTCCACACTCGAACCGGGGCAGTCCGACCGACTGAACGCCGACGGCCACACGACGACGCCGGTGGAGGTGCCGCTCGTCCCGCTGGCCGACCTGTTCGCCGAACACGTCACCCGAACCATCGACTTCTTGAAAGTGGATGTGGAGGGGCACGAGCTTCAGGCGCTGGCTGGCAACGACTGGGCGCGGTGGCGGCCGAGGGTGGTGCTGGTGGAGGCGACCGAGCCGAACTCCCGCACCCCGAACCACCACGGGTGGGAGCCGATCCTGCTGGCCGCCGACTACCACTTCGCCCTGTTCGACGGGCTGAACCGCTTCTACGTGCGGGGGGAAGACCGCGACCTGATCGCCCGCCTGGGCGTGCCGGCCAACTACTTCGACGACTACCAAACGTTCGCCCACCACACCGCTCTCGCTCGGCTGGACGCGGCCACGGCCGCCGCCGCCGACCTGGGCGAGCGGTTCCACCTGTTGAACGAACAGCACCACGCGCTAAGCGCCCGGCACCACGCGGTGAGCGGGGAGTTGCACGCCCTCAGCACCGCCCATCACGCGCTGGCGGAAGCGCACCGCACTTTGAACGCGGCCCACGACGCCCTGTGCGAGCGGCACCACGAGTTGAACCAGCAGCACGACGCCCTCAGCCGAAGCCACCACCAGTTGAACCAGCAGCACCACGAGTTGAGTCAGCGGCACGAGGCACTGCGCCTCCGACACGAGACCCTGAGCCAGCAGCACCACGCCACCACGTTGGAGAGTGCCGAACGGTACACACAAGTGGAAGCGGGAAGGGTGCAGTTCGCCGACCTGGGCGGCCGACACCACACCCTCAGCCAGCAGCACCACACGCTGACCGAGCACCACCGGCAGGTGGCGGCGGAGGGCGAAGCGCGGCGGCAACAACTGGCCGAAGCCGAGACGCGAGCGGCCGACCTCGACCGCCGGCTGGCCGAGGTGACGGCCGACCGGCAGCGGTACGCCGGCTGGCTCGGGCCGTTCTGGTGGGTGCGGGGGCGGGTGGCCGCCGCCGTCCGGCGTTTCCGCCCGCCCGCCGCGTGACGAGCCGCTTCCTCTCGGCCGGCCCATCGGCTACACTCTCCTCATCCGCCTGACGCCCGTTCGCTCGGACTCTCCCCATGCGCTGCTCCCCTGCTCTGCTGTTGCTCGCGGTCGCTCCGCTGGCGTTCGCACAAGACTTCCAGTTCAACCGCGACGTGCGGCCCATCTTGAGCGAGAACTGCTACGCCTGCCACGGGCCGGACCAGAAGAAGGTGAAGGGGAAATTGCGGCTGGACGTGGAGAAGCACGCGAAGGCGGAGGCCAAGAGCGGCGCGGTGGCGATCGTGCCCGGTGACGTGAAGGCGAGCGAACTGCTCAAGCGGATTGTGGTGGACGGCAAGGACCACATGCCGCCGGCCGACACCGGCAAGACGCTGACGAAGGGGCAGATCGCCACGCTCACCACGTGGATCGAGCAAGGGGCGAAGTGGGAAGACCACTGGGCGTTCACCCCCATCAAGAAGCCGGCCTCTCCCGCCACGATCGACCAGCACCTCGACGCCACGCTGAAGGCTCAAGGCCTCACCCCCGCCGGCGGAGCGGACAAAGTCACGCTCCTTCGTCGCCTCACGTTCGACCTGACCGGCCTGCCGCCGACCCCGAAGGAGGTCGAAGACTTCCTGAAGGACGCCACCCCCGCCGCCTACGAGACGGTCGTGGACCGCCTGCTGAAGTCCGACGCCTACGGCGAGCGGATGGCCGCCTTCTGGCTCGACGTGGTGCGGTACGCCGACAGCGTCGGCTATCACGGCGACCAGCCGGTGAGCGTGTGGCCCTATCGTGATTGGGTGGTGAAGGTCTTCAACGACAACATGCCGTTCGACCAGTTCACCCGCTGGCAGTTGGGCGGCGACCTGATGCCGAACCCGACGCAGGGGCAGAAAGTCGCGGCCGGGTACAACCGCCTGGGCATGATGAGCGCCGAGGGCGGGGTGCAACCCAAAGAGTATCTGGCGAAGTACGCCGCCGAGCGGGTGCGGGCGGTCGGCGGCGGGTGGCTCGGCCTCACCACCGGCTGCTGCGAGTGCCACGACCACAAATTCGACCCGCTGAGCGCCAAAGACTTCTACCGGCTGGAAGCGTTCTTCGCCGACATCACCGAGCAGGGCTTGTACGGCGGGAGTGAGTTCGGCACGAGTCTGCGGATCGCCACGCCGGAGCAGGACAAGAAGCTGGCCGATCTGGACGCGGCGACGAAGGTGAAGGAGCGGCAGGCGGCGGGCATGAAGCTGCTGGCCGGGGTGACGGTAACACCCCCCGCCGACAAAGCGGCGAAGGACGCGAAGGCCTCGGCCGACGGCTTTCGCGGCGGGTTGCCCAGCACGCTCATTACGGTCGCCGTGCCGCCACGACAAATCCGCGTGCTGCCGCGTGGCAACTGGATGGACGACACCGGCGACGTGGTGGAGCCGGGCGTGCCGGCCGTCCTGCCGCAACCGGCGAAGAAGGACAAGCGGCTGACCCGGCTCGATCTCGCCGAGTGGCTGGTGAGCAAGGACCACCCGCTCACCGCCCGCGTGCTGGCCAACCGCCTGTGGAAGCAGTTCTTCGGTGCCGGCCTCGCCCGCAAGATGGACGACCTCGGCAGCCAGGGCGAACCGCCCACCCACCCGGAGTTGCTCGACACCCTGGCGTTCGAGTTGCGAGAAACGTGGGACATCAAGAGGTTCGTGAAGTCGCTGGTGATGAGCCAGACCTACCGCCGAAGTTCGGTCGCCACCGCCGAGCAGAAGGAGAAGGACCCGTTCAACCTGTGGCTGGCCCGGCAGAACCGCTGGCGTCTGGACGCCGAGATGGTGCGTGACAACGCGCTGTCAGTGAGCGGGCTGCTGGTGAACAAGCTGGGCGGGCCGCCGGCCAAGCCGTACCAGCCCCGCGGCTACTGGTCGTTCCTCAACTTCCCCGCCCGCGAGTGGCAGAACGACACCGGCGACGGCCTGTACCGCCGCACGCTGTACACCCACTGGCAGCGGCAGTACCTGCACCCGACGCTGCTGGCGTTCGACGCCCCCACCCGCGAGGAGTGTTCCGCCGACCGCGTGCGGTCGAACACGCCCCTGCAATCGCTGGTGCTGTTGAACGCCCCGGAGTTCGTGGAAGCCGCTCGCGTGTTCGCCGAGCGGTTGCTGACCGACGGCGGCCAGACGACCGACGAGCGGATCGACTTCGCGTTCAAACTGGCGCTCTCTCGCCCGGCGAAACCGGCGGAGCGAGAGACGTTGACGGAACTGTTGAAGAAGCACCGGGAGCAGTACGCGAAGGACGCGAAAGCGGCCGATGAGGTGCTGAAGACCGGGTCGAAGCCGGCGAACGTGAAGCTCGACAAGACCGAGTTGGCCGCGTGGACGAGCGTCACGCGGACGATTCTGAACCTGCACGCCGGTGTGACACGGAATTGAAAGTACTCCGCACCCTTCGGGTGCGGTTCGCATCAACCGCACCCTCCGGGAGCGGAATACATTGAGAACCACTCATGCACCCCTTCTCCCGTCGCGCGTTCCTCGGCCGCACCGCACAAGGCGTCGGCTCCGCCGCCCTCGGTTCGCTGCTGTTCCAATCCGCCCGTGCCGCTGACAAGCCGCTGTCACTCGGCGCGGTCAGCCCGCTGCACCACGTGCCGAAGGCGAAGCGGGTGATCTGGCTGTACATGGCCGGCGGGATGACGCACCTGGAGACGTTCGACCCGAAGCCGAAGCTGGCCGAGATGCACGGCAAGCCGATGCCCGAGTCGTTCACCAAGGGGAAGCAGATCGCGCAACTTCAGGGGTCGAAGCTGAACTGCTTCGCCCCGCAGCACGAGTTCAAGAAGTGGGGTAAGAGTGGTCTGGAGTTCAGCAGCATCTTCCCGAAGCTCGGCGAGAGTGCGGCGGACGACATGTGCGTCATCCGCAGTATGCACGGCGACGCCATCAACCACGACCCGGCGCACACGCTCATGAACACCGGAACCATGATCGCCGGCCGGCCGAGTGCCGGCTCGTGGCTGTGGTACGGGCTGGGCAGCGAGTCGAAAGACTTACCCGGCTTCGTGGTGATGGTGAGCACCGGCAAGTTCGGCCAGAGCCAGCCGATCGCCGCCCGCCAGTGGCACAGCGGGTTCCTGCCGGGCAAGTATCAGGGTGTCCATTTCCGCGGGCAAGGCGATCCGGTGTTGCACGCCCGCAGCCCCGGCGGGGTGAGCAAGGACCAGCAGCGGGACGTGATCGACGCCGTGAGCAAGCTGAACAAGCTGGAGGCCGAGGCGGTGGACGACCCCGAGATCGCCACCCGCATCAGCCAATACGAGCTGGCCTTCCAGATGCAGACCGGCCTGCCCGAACTGACCGACTTCACGAAGGAAGACAAGAAGACGCTCGACTTGTACGGCACCAAAGGGGGCGACGGGTCGTTCGCGTCGAACTGCCTGATGGCCCGCCGGCTGGCCGAACGCGGCGTGCGGTTCATTCAACTTTATCACCGCGACTGGGACCACCACGGGGCGGTGAAAGACCACAGCGCGGGCACCGCGAAGGAAGTGGATCAGGGCGTGGCCGCACTACTCGCCGACCTGAAGCAACGCGACATGCTGAAGGACACGCTGGTGGTGTTCGGCACCGAGTTCGGCCGCACGCCGATGGCCCAGGGGAACGGGCGGGACCACCACATCGCCGGGTTCAGCGTGTGGATGGCCGGCGGCGGGGTGAAGGGCGGCATGAGTTATGGGGCGACCGACGAATTCGGGTACAACGCGGTGGAGGACAAGGTCCACATCAACGACCTGCACGCCACCATGCTCCACCTGCTCGGCATCGACCACCTGAAGCTGACGAGCAAGTTCCAGGGCCGCGACTTCCGCCTGACTGACGTGGCCGGCGAGGTGATCCAGAAGGTGCTGGCGTGACCGGCGAACCGGGCGGCTGACACCGTGGGTTGGTTGACTTGAACCGCCCGAGACTGATGGCCAGAGTGTTTCCCGCTTGGCAAGCCGTCCGGTGCGGGCGACCCTACTACGATACCCCACGGCTTGCGTGGATATTACCGGCACCGCGAGTGGAGGGCAGAGATGGACTGGCCGGGGTTCACGAAGCGTATTCTCCTCGAGGACGGGCGTATCTGCGACACCGAAGCCGCGCTGCTGCGGCGGGAGGTGCTGGCCGGCGGAGTGACCCGTAAGGAGATCGGGCTGATGGTCCGGCTCAAGCGGGAGGCGGTGACCGTCCTCCCGGCTTTCGACGCGCTGCTGTTCGAAGTTCTTCGGGCGGTCGTCCTGGCCGACGGGCAGGTGTCGGACGACGACGCCGAGTGGCTACGGGGATCATCTTTGCGGACGGGACCGTGTCGGACGTCGAACGCGAGTTCGTCGCCCGCCTGCGGGACGAGGTACCGCGGTCGGCCGGGCTGGAGCGTCTGTTCACAGACGTGTCTCGGGTGGACCGTGCCGACATGTGGGGATAACGAGCCGTCCACAGCGCGGGCGAGCGGGTGGGGCGTGTCGCGCTCAATTCGGGGGCATGGGCCTGGTGCTGTGCGGCTGTAGTGGTTGGCTTTTCGACCTGCCTCTCACGGTTTTTCGCCGGCGATGAGTCGGGCGTCCGGGAGCGTTCTTGTGAGGAAAAACGTGTTCTTCATCCTTGGGTGTCTGGTCACCTTATCTGTGATCCCGTGCATATATCTGGCCGCCCGCCAGCATTCGATGATGGCTCGATCAGAATACTACGAGGGCACGGTGACAGCCCATATTCCCAGGAGTGGAAAAACCACGACCTATGCTCTCCAGGTCACGTACCAGGATCGTGAGGGAGTTTCCAAGACTTTCACTTCCAGTACAGCCTCTTCCCCACCGGAACGGAATATTGGCGAGAAGGTAAAAGTGTTTTTCGACCCGAGCACATCGACAGATGGAATCCTGTTGTTCAGCAACACTTACCTCTTGTACTGGTTGTGGTTTTGTGTCTGTTTGTTCGCCGCAGGTTTTCTTGTCGGTGCCCCCCTCGTGGGGCTCATCTATCGCAGGTGAGCGACGCGAGGAATTGCCTCCACCTTCCCGTTAACCCACCGAACCTGGCGGGCAGAGCTGGGGGTGATCGTTCATGGGTCATCTCGTGTGACGCTCATTGATATCGCTGCCTCGTGCTCCGGCTGGGGTCGCTCGGCCGCGATCAGCCACCCGTAGGCCCGAAGCATTGGCAGCAGCCACGGCTGGGGAAGCGGACCGGCGGTGCCCACGGCGGTCACGTCCAGGATGCGGAAGCCGGCGGCGGTCAGCAACTTCACCGCCTCGGCTTTGGTGAAGTGGTGGAGGGTGAGCGGGGCACCGCCGTAGGCCTGCGGGCTGGTGATGTCGGCGTTCGCCCACCCATTCAACCCGAGCCGGCGGAAGTGCCGGTTGTGGACGTGCAATACGAACCGCCCGCCCAGACGTAGCAGGCCGAACACGTTCTTCATCACCGCCTGGCGGTTGTGGGTGCCGACGATCATGCCGAGCGTACTGAACAGGCACGCGGAGTAGTCGGCGGTGGGCAGCGACGGCGGCAGTTCGACGAGGTTGCCGTGAACGAATTCGGGCAGAACGAGCCGCGACCGCGAGGGAGCGGGTGAC
>JANNQE010001359.1:0-2049 GCA_031441625.1 Planctomycetia bacterium | reverse complement strand
CAAAAAATCGGGACACGGATGAAGAGGATGAAAGGCAGGATGGAGAGGATCGGAAGAATCAATTTGTTCTGATCCTCCCCATCCTGCCTTTCATCCTCTTCATCCGTGTCCTTCCTGTTGAGAGTTCCGATGCGTGTGGCTCACTTCGACTGCTTCAGCGGGATCAGCGGGGACATGGTGCTCGGGGCGGTGATCGACGCCGGGGTGCCGGCCGACGCTATCCGCGCCGCGCTCGCGTCGCTCGGGTTGCCGATCACGCTCGAAGTCGAGACGGTGAAGCGGTGCGGGTTCCGCGCCACGAAAGCCACCGTCCACGCGACCGACGAAGAAGACTACCGCTTCCTGCCGGACGTGCAGATGATCATCGCCGCGAGCGCGCTGACGGACAAGCAGCGTGCCCTCGCCACCGCCATCTTCACCAAGCTGGCCCACGCCGAAGCCGCCGCCCACGGGATGCCGCTCGAGCGCGTCCACTTCCACGAGGTCGGCGCGCTCGACAGCATCGCCGACATCCTGGGCGCGGCCGTCGGCCTGGATTTACTGGGTGTGGACACGTTCACCAGCAGCAGCGTGCCGACCGGCAGCGGGACGGTGAAGTGCGCCCACGGAGTCATGCCGATCCCGACGCCCGGCACGCTGGAGTTGCTCATGGGCGTGCCGCTGTCCAAGTTCACGGCGAAAGGCGAACTGGCGACGCCGACCGGGGTGGCCATCCTCACGACCGTCGTGAGCGGCTTCACGGACAACCCGGCGATGACGGTCGAGCGCGTCGGCACCGGGGCCGGCACGAAAGACTTCCTCGAACACCCGAACATCCTGCGGCTGTTCGTGGGTGAAGGGCAGGGCGGGGGTGCTTCCGACACCGTCGTTGTGCTCGAAACCAACCTCGACGACTGCACGCCGGAGGTGATCGGCTTCACCACCGAGCGGCTGTTCGCGGCCGGGGCGCTCGACGTGTTCACGACCCCGATTCAGATGAAGAAGAACCGGCCGGGCGTGCTGCTCAGCGTGATCGCGACCGCGGACACGGCCGAAGCGTGCGAGTCGATTCTGTTCCGGGAGACCGGCACGTTCGGCGTGCGTCGGCACACGGCCGCCCGGAGCAAGCTGCACCGCGAGGCGGTGGTGGTGGACACGCCGTTCGGCCCTGTGAAGGCGAAGCGCGGGTGGCGGGAGGGGACGGAGATCGTGACGCCGGAGTACGACGACTGCGCCCGCATCGCCCGCGAGAAGGACGTGCCCCTGCGAGCGGTGTACGACGCCGTGCGGAAGTGACGTGGCGTCAGCGGTTGTCCGCCACTTTCAGCAACCCGTCCGGCTTGCGGGGCACAGCGGATGGCGAGTCGGCGCGTTGAACGAGGTGTTGCTAAGTCTGGGGCGGTTGGCAGGGGCATTCGTGAAAAAACCCCTTGAAATCAAGGGGTTTGCGAGGGAGTTACCCGGCAAGGGTAAATCGGTTCGCACACACGCCCCGGCGACGTGTCGGAAACGCCTGAAATACTAGGGCTTTTGTGGCGTCCGGTCGTTGACAAATCGTGTTGACAAATTTGTTGGCAGAAGTGGGACGACGTGCGGGCGGGTCGAGGTGGGTCAGCCGCTCCGGGGTAGTGGACAGATTTATACAAAATCCCCCTACTTTCCCTACCACCGCCGGTTTACTATTCCCCCGCACCACCGGCACACCGTCCGACGGGCGGACCGAGTGGCGCACACCTGGAGATGTGCCCGTGTTCAAAGTGACGTTCTCGGTCGTTCCGCCCGGTGGCGGTGAGCAAGACTACGATTTCGAAATCACACTACCCGCTCTGCCGGGCGTGGGCGACTACCTCCGCGTCACCGCAAGTGACGAGTGCCTCACCCACGACTTCATCGTCCGCCGCCGGTGGTTCATCGCCACCCAACCGACGGAGGGTGCCGTTGCCCCGATCCCAGAGTTTACGCTGCAATTGCAGGTGTTTTGGTTTCTCGCGGTCGGTAACTCACCTCTTTCGGGAGTGGCTGAGCGTGTAGGTACGCTGCATACGCTCGCACCCAAACTTTGCTGAGGAC
>JANNQE010001358.1:0-8630 GCA_031441625.1 Planctomycetia bacterium | reverse complement strand
GTCCTCAGCAAAGTTTGGGTGCGAGCGTATGCAGCGTACCTCCACGCTCAGCCACTCCCGAAAGAGGTGAGTTACCGACCGCGAGAAACCAAAACACCTGCAATTGCAGCGTAAACTCTGGGATCGGGGCAACGGCACCCCCTTCGACTGCCGCGAGAAAAACGAAATCATCGTCTGGGATTTGAAGGGGATCGTGGATCCCACTGCGAAGAAGGGGAAAAAAGAGAAGAAGTGAATCGTCGATGGTGGACAGAAAGTGATCGTGCGGCGGGTTGGGTGCCGAGCACCCGACTTCAAGAGCCGGCTCGAGGATAGATCGCGACGGTCAAGTCAGCCGAGACTCGGCCTGACGCCGGTTTCGACGGGGGGAAGAGGGTGAAGGGGCGGAAGCGGCACGTGCTGGTGGACGCGCTCGGGTTGGTGTTCGCCGTGGCGGTCACGTCGGCGGCGGTGAGCGACGCAAAGGGGGCGGAGGTGGTGCTGCGGGCGGTCGAGGGGAACCGCCGGTTGGCCACGGTCCTGGCCGATTCGGCATACCATCGGGAGACGTTCCAGGAGTACATGACGGCCGCGGGCGCGCGGTACCGACTGGTCATCGTGTCCAAGTTGGCGGGGCAGAAGGTGTTCATCCCGCAACCCAAACGGTGGCTGGTGGAGCGATATTTTTCCCGGCTGCGAAGCAGTCGATTGTTGGCGCGGGAGTATGAAGGGCGGGAATGGATCTCGCGGAGCAATGTGTACATGCGGAGCATGATGTTAACACTCAACATGTATCAACGGCAGTTGGCGAAAGTCGCCCCAGCTTGCGCCGCTTGATGCCCGAGTCGTGTGGAGGCTACCCGGATTCAGGAATCGGCTCTAACCACATGCCCCGTAACGACTTCCGTCGAAAAACGTCGCTATTGTGCAGCGACTCTATTGTCCGAACCACAGCCCGCCGAGTAACACCAATCCCGAACTGGTCGCGGCTTTTACCCGCCTGCCGTCCTCTTTTTCGGATAGGTGACTTGCCCCTCGCTCGCGCGTCGGGCTAACAAGAACATCACATGAAAGCCATCCAACTTCTCGCCCCGAAGCAATTCCGCACGCTCGACGTGCCCGAGCCGCCGTCGCCCAAGCCCGGCGATGCGGTGGTGCGCATCCACCGCGTCGGCATCTGCGGGACGGACCTGTCCGGCTACCTCGGCAAGATGCCGTTCTTCAGCTACCCCCGCATTCCGGGTCACGAGCTGGGTGTGGAGGTCGTGTCGGTCGGCGACGGCGTCAAGAACGTGAAGGTCGGCGACCGCTGCGCCATCGAGCCGTACATCAACTGCCAGACCTGCTACAGTTGCACCCGCGGGCACACCAACTGTTGCGAGAACCACCAGACGCTCGGCGTGCATTGCGACGGCGGTCTGCAACCGCTGTTCACCATCCCCGCCCGCAAGCTGCACGTTTCTACCAAACTCACGCTCGAACAACTCGCCCTGGTCGAAACGCTCGGCATCGGCCTGCACGCCATCAACCGCTCCAACCCGAAGCCCGACGAAACCGTGCTGGTGTTGGGGGCGGGGCCGATCGGCCTGAGCGTGATCGAGTTCGCCAAGCTGGCCGGCTCGCGGGTGATCGTGGCCGACATGAACGAGAAGCGGCTGGCGTTCGTCCGCGAGAAGATGGGCGTGAGCGAAACCCTGCACGCCACCGGCACCGACGACGACGTGAAGCGGTTCGACGACCTGACCGGCGGTCGGCTCGGTAACGTGGTGGTGGACGCCACCGGCAGTGCGGCGAGCATGGCCGGGGCGTACCGGTTCGCCGGGTTCGCGGGGCGGGTGGTGTTCCTCGGCATCACCCAAGACCCGATCACATTCCTGCAGCCGCGCATGCACCGCCGCGAGATCACCTTCCTGGCCAGCAGGAACGCCGTGTCGCCGGAGTTCACCCGCATCATCCGGCTGATCGAGGACGGCAAGATCGACACCCGCCCGTGGGTCACCCACCGCATCCCATTCGACGGGCTGATCGACGCCTTCCCGACACTGCTCGACCCGGCATCGGGGGTGGTGAAAGCGGTGGTCGAAGTGTCGTGAAGAGTGTTCACCACGAATCACACGAATAAGACGAATGAAGACAAAGACGGAGGGCAGAAAGCGAAGTGTCGGAACGAACGTGAAGAATCGCACCGCACTTCTGACCCCCCTCATTGCCTGTTCTGGTTCTTTGTCTTCATTCGTCTTATTCGTGTGATTCGTGGTGAACTCTGCATTTTGTCCCGCCAACTCGGAGCAACGGAATGCTTCTCGGTGCCCACTTCTCCACTGCCGGCGGGATCGTGAACGCCGTCCGCACGGCGGTGCGGTTCGAGTGCCCGACGCTCCAACTGTTCACCAAGAACGCCGCGCAGTGGGCCGCCCCGCCGCTGACGGACGACGCCATCCGGACGTTTCGCGCCGAAGCCGCCGCCGCCAAGCTGGCCCACCTGACCGCCCACGACTCGTACCTGATCAACCTCGCCGCACCGGGCGACGAGCTGTTCAACAAGTCGGTCGATGCGTTCGTGATCGAGATCGAACGCGCGCACGCGCTCGGGCTGGCGTACCTCGTCACGCACCCCGGCGCGCACGTGGGGAGTGGGGAAGAAGCGGGCTTGGCACGAGTGGTGAAAGGGGTGAACGAGGCCGCCCGTCGCACCCGCGGGCTGTCGCCGGTCATCCTGCTGGAAACGACGGCCGGGCAGGGCACCTGCCTGGGGTGGCGGTTCGAGCACCTCGCCCACCTGTTGAACGCCGTGACCGAGCCGGAGCGGTTCGCCGTGTGCCTCGACACGTGCCACGTGTTCGCCGGCGGGTACGACCTCCGCACCGCTGCCGCCACCAAGCGGACGCTCGCCGAGTTTGATGAGGTGATCGGGTTGCAGCACCTGAAGCTGTTCCACCTGAACGACAGCGTGAAACCGCTCGGCAGCAGGGTGGACCGTCACGCGGGCATCGGTCTGGGCGAGATCGGCGACCCCGCTTTCAAACTGATCTGCACCGACCGCCGGTTTGCGAACACGCCGATGATCCTGGAGACGCCCAAGCACGACGCCGACGGGAACGAACTCGACCCGGTGAATCTGGGCCGGTTGCGCGCGTTCTCCGGCGCGAGTGCATCCCGCCGGTAACGCTCGCGCGTCCGAAAACTGGACTCAGACAACCCTGAGTTCAGCTTTCCGCTCAAGTCGGCTGGCGTGCCGCTCATCCGTCTGTAACATTTGCCTCACTCGCGGGCCAACTCTCGGCCCGATCACAACGGATCGACTCGCATCATCCGTTCGACCCCTCGGCCCGCCGGTGTCGGCGTTCCCGCCCTTACGCCCGCTCTCCGGTCGCGCACGAGTCGTCGTCCCTACGGAGGCCCTCATGTCCGGTTCGGCACCCTTCGGTTCTCTCCGCCGCTGGCTTCGCGTCGAACTGCTGGAAGACCGCACCACACCCGCGGCGGTGACGGTGGACCCGACCGCGTTCGCGGCCGACCGCGTGCTGGTCACGCTGGCCGACGGGTCGGACGCGGCGACCGCCCTCGCGGGGTTGTCGGCGTCGCCGTTCGCGGCGGGCGTGGAGCGGCTCGGGCTAGGCATCTATCAGGTGAACCTGCGGGTCGGAGTGAGCGTCACCACCGCCATCCCCGCGCTCGACGCCGTCCGCGGCATCGCCTCCGCCGAGGCCGACTACGCCATCGGGCTGACGGCCACGCCGAACGACCCGAGCTACGGCAGCCTGTGGGGGCTGAACAACACCGGGCAGAGCGCGGGCACGGCGGACGCCGACATCGACGCGGCCGAGGCGTGGGACCGGGCTACCGGGTCGGCCACCGGCAAGATCGTGGCGGTCATCGACACCGGGGTGGACTACACCCACCCGGACCTGGCGGCGAACATGTGGCGGAACCCCGGCGAGACGTCCGACGGGGTGGACAACGACGGCAACGGGCTGGTGGACGACATCTTCGGGGCCGACTTCGCCAACACCGACGGCAACCCGATGGACGACAACGGCCACGGCACGCACTGCGCCGGCACCATCGGGGCGGTCGGGAACAACGGCGTGGGCGTGGTCGGCGTGGCGTGGACCACCCGCATCATGGCGCTCAAATTCCTGACGGCCAGCGGCAGCGGGAACACCAGCAACGCCATCAAGTGCATCGACTACGCCGTGTCGAAGGGGGCGAGCATCCTGAGCAACAGTTGGGGCGGGGGGGGGTACAGTTCGGCGCTGGAGGCGGCCATCGTTCGGGCGCGGGACGCCGGGGCCATCTTCGTGGCGGCGGCCGGGAACAGCGGGCTGAACACCGACATCTCCGCCAACTACCCGTCCAACTACGCGGTGACCAACGTGGTGTCGGTGGCCGCCACCGACCGCAACGACGCGCTCGCCTCGTTCTCCAACTACGGGCTGAACACGGTGGACCTGGGCGCGCCGGGCGTGTCCATCTTGAGCACCACGCGGAACAACACGTATAGCACGTTCAGCGGCACGAGCATGGCCACACCGCACGTGTCGGGCGCGCTGGCCGTGTTCTGGGACGCCAACCCGACCCTCACCGCCGCTCAGGTGATCCAGCGGCTGCTGTCGTCGGTCGATCAGATCCCCTCGCTGGCCGGCAAGACCGTCTCCGGCGGGCGGCTGAACCTGGACAAGCTGCTCGACACCGGCGGCTCGCCGCCCCCGCCTCCCCCCCCTCCGCCGCCGGCCGACACCACCGGCGCGCGGGTCACCACCTCCGCGTTCAGCGGCAGCACGGCGAACACCTACAACCGGGTCCGCGTGACGTTCAACGAGGCGATGAACGCCGGCTCGTTCGCCCCGTCCGATGTCGCTTTCACTGGACCCGGCGGCGGTGCCATCTCCGTCACGTCCGTCACCCCGGTCAGCGGTAGCGCCACCCAGTTCGACATCAACTTCGCCACCCAATTTGCCTTCGGCACCTACGCCGTCACCGTCGGGCCGGACGTGCTCGACGTGGCCGGCAACAAGATGGACCAGAACCAGAACGGTTCAAACGGCGACCTGCCGGGCGATGTCTACACGGGGAACGCCAAGCTGTACCCGCCGCGGCAGCCGTTCGCCCTGTCCGGGCTGACGGTGGCCATCCCCGACCGCTCGACGGTGAACGTGAACATCACCGTGCCGGCCACGTCGGTGGTGAACGGGTTCACCGTCACCGACGTGAACGTCACCGTCACGCTCGCCCACACCTACATGTCGGATTTGCGGGTCTCGCTCATCTCGCCGACCGGCACCATTGTGCAGTTGTTCAACCGCCGCGGCGGGTCGGCCAACAACATGACCGGCGCGACGTTCAACGACGAGGCGACGACGGCCATTTCGGCGGGGGCGGCCCCGTTCAGCGGGTCGTTCCGGCCGGAGCAGGTTCTGTCGGCGTTCGACGGGCAGAACCCGATCGGCACCTGGACGCTGAGGGTGCAGGACTTGGCCCGCACCGACGTGGGCACGATCACGGCCATCAGCCTGGGCATCGCCACCAACCCCGGCGACTCGGCGACCACGTTCGGCACGGCCGACCCGTTCCGGAGCGGGGCGGTGGCGGTCGGGCCGGGCGTCGCCGGCGACCTGACGGCCGACACGCCGGTGCTCATCGCGCCGCCGGGCCGCGTGCCCGTGTCGGTCGCCGTCCCGCGGCTGACGCCGACCACCGACGCCACGCTGAGCGGCACCGCGCCGGCGGTTCGGCCGACGTTCGGCGGCATGGCGACCTTCGAGCCGACCGCGGCCGAGTGGCGGGGGCTGTCGATCTCGCGGGCGTTCGGCAACGTGACGGTGGAGTAGTCGAACCGGGAACGTCGTGACCGGGTGGGCCGACTCCCCGCCCGGTCACGGCATCCCCGGCTCTAGTCCTTCCCGCGGATCTTCGCCTTCAGCACGTGCCGCAGGCGGCCCTCGATCTTCTCGTGCGCCTTATCGATCTCCTTGTCGGTCAGCGTCTTCTCCTTCGGCTGGTACGTGAGCGCGAACGCCAGGCTCTTCGTCCCGGCCGGGATACTGTCCCCGCGATACACGTCGAACAGGCTCACCTCCGTGAGCAACTCCCCGCCGGCCGCCCGCAGTTCGCCCAGCACCCGCTCGGCCGGGATGTCTTCGCTCACGATCACTGCCACGTCCCGCTTCGCGGCCGGCAGCGTGCTGAACGGCTTGTACGGGTAACGCTCGGGCGTCGCCGCGATGAGCGCCTCGGCATCCAGTTCGGCGACCAGCACATCACCGGGCAGGTTGAAGGCGGCGCGTACCTTCGGGTGCAGTTCGCCGAGCGTGCCGACCGCCGTGCCGTGTACCTTCAACTCGGCCGCCTTGCCGGGGTGCAGGTGCGGGGCGGTGGCCGTCGGCTCGATCGTCACGCCGCTCAAGTGAAGCGAACTCGCTAGCGATTCGACCACCCCTTTCAGGTCGAAGAAGTCGAACGCCTTCGGCTTCACGCCGAGCGGGTCGTCCCACGCCGTCACGCCCCGCCGCCCGCACAGCACCACCGCCACCAGCCGCGGCTCGTCGGGCAGGCTGGCCGTGGGCAGGTAGACGAAGCCGAGTTCGAACAGGGTGACGGAGTCGGTCGCTTGCAGGTTGCGGGCGGCCACTTCGAGCAACCCAGGCAGCAGCGTCGTCCGCATGACGGATCGTTCGGGCGAGATGGGGTTCAGGAGGGTGACGTGAGTGGCTGCTGTAGGGTGGCCCGCTCTCGCCGAGAGCGGGTTCGACTCCGACTCTCGGCGAGAGTCGGCTACCCTCTCCGGCACCAACTTCCCCTCCGCCTCGGCGCTCGTCAGCGCATAGGTGACGCACTCGCTCAGCCCCAAGTCGGCGAGCGTGTCCTGTATCCGCTGTTCGACGGCCAAGCTACGGTTGCCCTTCGGGGTGGGCATCTCGAGCGGCAGCAGGCGTTCGGGCAGGCGGTCGTACCCGCTCACGCGGGCCAACTCTTCGATCAGGTCGGCGGCGCCGGCCTGGATGTCCAGTCGCGTCGGGGGCGTGGTCACGCTCCACCCCCACGGGGTGCTTTCGAGCTTGAATTGCAGGGCCGTCAGCACGCGTTCCACTTCGCCATCCGGCAGGGCGAAGCCGAGCAGTCGCTCGATCTCGGAGCGGTTCAGAGTGATCGTCTGCGGCGGGATCGGTGCGGGGTACGCATCCACGATCCCGCCCACCACCTCACCACCGGCGTGCTTGTGGAACAGCCCCGCCGCCCGTGCCGCCGCCGGCACCGCCGTCTCCGGGTGAACGCCCTTGCTGAACCGCGTGCTCGCCTCGCTGAACAGGTTGAACTGGCGGGCCGTCTTCCGCACGCTCACCGGGTCGAAGTGGGCCGACTCGAGCAGGATGGTTTTCGTGCTGTCCGTCACTTCCGTATCAAGGCCGCCCATGACGCCGGCGAGGGCGATGGGTCCGGCGGTGTCGGCGATGACGAGGTTGTCCGGGCCGAGCTTGCGCTCCTGTTTGTCCAGCGTGACGAGTGTTTCCCCGGCCTTCGCCGGCCGCACGGTGATGGTGGGAATGCCACCGGCCCGCTTCACCAGCACGTCGTAGTCGAAGGCGTGCAGCGGCTGGCCGTACTCCAGCATGACGTAGTTGGTCACGTCGACGGCGTTCGTGATCGGCCGCATCCCGGCGGAGTTCAGGCGGCTCCGCATCCACCGCGGGGCCGGGCCGACGGTGACGTTCTTGATGAGCGTGGCCGTGTACCGCCGGCACAGCGCCGGGTTCACGATCTGCACGTTCACCATGCCCGCGACGTTCCCGGTCGTCGGGTACTTCGCGTCTGGATCCTTCACCACCCCGCCGACGAGTGCCGCCACTTCGCGTGCAATGCCCAGCAGACTCAGGCAGCGGGCCATGTTCGGGAGTACGTCGAGTTCCACCACCGTGTCGCCGAGCAGCTGAGTGGCCGGGGTGCCGGGGGCCGGGTCGGAGTCGTCCAGAAGGATGATGCCTTCGTGGTCCTCGGAGATGCCGAGTTCGTAGTTCGACATGCACATGGCGTCGTTCATGATGCCGCGGAGCGCCTTCGGCTCCAGGGTGAACACGCCCTTCTTGCCGTCCTTGTCCTGGTAGAAGTACCGCGTGCCCTTCAGCCCGAGGATCACTTTCATCCCCGAGTGGCCGGGGGCGATGTTCGGCGCGCCCGTCACCACCGTCTTCGGCTCGGCCGCGCCGTAGTCCACGGTCACGAGCTTCAGCTTGTCGGCGTCCGGGTGCTTCTCGATCTTCAGCACCTTCGCCACCACCACCTTGTCGGCGTCCCACGGCAGGCCGGCGTCGTCCGGCTTCACCCGCAGGCCGTCCGGCACCGGCACGCCGAAGAGCTTCACGCCCGCGCTCTCCAGCCCGGCGAGCGTCAGCCGCTCGACCAACTCGGCCGGGTTCGCCGGCAGTGACACGTAATCCTTCAACCAGTTCAGCGGGACGAGCATGGGGAGCCTTCTGGAAACGGAAACGACATGCTAGAGGAGGCGCGGCGGAGTGGCAGGGTTCGGCACCGCGTGTCGCCCCGGGGGGGGGTGGGCGCGGGGCCGCGCGCCGGGGCGACACGGGCCCGGACCGCCCGAGTGCGTGGTGTGCTGGGGAGGATGGGCCGGGCCAACCCCGATGGCGGGCAGTGCC
>JANNQE010001357.1:0-5999 GCA_031441625.1 Planctomycetia bacterium | reverse complement strand
CCTGCTGTAGGCGAGCGTGCCCGGAGTTCGACGGGGCGACACCAGCCGTCACTTGGTCACGGTGGCGCTCACGGGCAGGATCACTTCCGGCTGGTCCTTGCTGTCCGTCGTGATGGTGATGTCCTTCTTCAGCGCGCCGGCGGTGTCCGCCTTCAGTTCCACGTGCAGGGTGTGCTGCAGCCGCGCGCCGTCGGTCTTGGTCGTCACGATCACCGTCGCGTCCCCGCCCTTCACCTCCAGCACCTTGAACGCCTCCTTGCCGGTGAGCGTCACGTCCAGGCTCTTCGCCCCGCCGACGGCCACCGCGCCCAGGTCGGCCACGCCCGGCGTGGCGGCGATCTTCTGCTCCACCGTCACCGTCACCGGCACCCGCATCTTCTCGACGCCGGGGGCGTTCGTTTCCACCGTCAGCTCGGACATCCAACTGCCGGCCGGGCACTTCGGGTCGAGCGTGCAGGTGAGTTCGTAGGCGACGGTGTTGCTCGTCTTCTTGGTCACCTTCGCCTCGGCCTTCACGAACGCGCCCGAGCTGGTGATCTTGCTGACCTCCCACGACGGGTGGTTGAACAGGGTCACTTCCACCTTGGCGGTGGCCCCCTTGCCCTTGGTTACGGTGCCGAACGTCACCCCGTCGGAGGTGCTCCAGATGAGGTCGGTGCGGCACACGCACTTGACCGTCACCACCACCTCCTCGAACGTGGGCGAGGTGAACGGCACGCTCACCGTCACGCCCTTCGGCCCGTTCAACTGGGTGGTCGGGATCTTGGCCGTGTTCATGATGGCCTGAAGGTAGGTCGTCTCGCCCGGTTCCAGCGTGGCCTGCATGAGGTTGGCGGCCACGCACCCGCACTGAATGCGGGGGGTGCCCATTGTGACCTTCTGCTTGGTCGTGTTCTTGATGGGGAAGTAGTGGACCAGGGACGGCCCGTAGGCGGTCACGCCGAAGTCCTTCTCCTTCTCGGCGAAGTAGGTGGCCGCGCCGGTGACGACGGCGGGCTGCGACACGACGACCACCGGCTGGGCGGTGGCGGCGGCGGCGAACAAGGCGGTGGCGACGGCGGCGGACGCGAGGCGTGACATGTCGGGTGGCTCCACGGAACAGGCGGGGCGACCGTTTCCGGCGGCCGACCCTCGCCTGAGGTCATTTAAGCGTGCCGGCGGTCGCGGCACATCAGGAAAATTTCTTTCCCGGTGAGTTTTCGTGGCGGAGAGCGGCCACACTCACGGAGGAAACCGAACAACCGAGCGGTGAGGTGAACTCTGCGGTGTCGAACTTCGCCACTGGGTTATCGGTGAGCGAGGACGGCCACATGGACTTGCGCCGCCCCACCCCGGCGAAGGGCGTCGGCCGCCGCGTCCGCAGTCGCGCCAGTCGTCAGCACGTCGTCGATCAGCAGAACCCGCACGCCCGTCAGGCGTGCCCACGGCGCGAGTCGGAACGCCCCGGCTGCGTTCGCCCACCGCTGCTCGCGGCTGCCCGCCGGCTGGCCGGGCGAGTGTTTCACCCGCCACAGCACCCGCCGCCACACCGGGAGCCGCAGCACCGCCGCCAGCCCACGCGCGAGGCCGTCGGCCTGGTTGTGCCGGCGGTCCCACGCCCGCCGCCAGTGCAACGGCACCGGCACGAGCACGTCGGCGAGCGATTTCAATTGCACGCCGCGTGCCAACCCGAACACCCGGCCGAGCGTTTCCGCCAACCCGTCGCCACCCGGCTGCTTGATTTTCAGCACCGCCTCCCGCAACGGCCCGTCGTACACGCCCAACCGCGTCACGCCGGCGAAGCGGAACGACGACGTTCGACACCTGGCGCACGCGGCCGAAGTGTCGGTGTGCGGGCCGACGGTGCTGGCACACCGCGGGCAGGTGGCGTGC
This sequence comes from Planctomycetia bacterium, assembly GCA_031441625.1. GTDB lineage: Bacteria > Planctomycetota > Planctomycetia > Gemmatales > Gemmataceae > JALHQU01. The sequence goes on along the minus strand of JANNQE010001357.1, from coordinate 4,127 downwards.
GGGTCGGTGGTGAGCAGCGGCTCGCACGCCCCGCACAGGCAGTACGACCGGTCGTCCGCGATCCGCCCGCCGCACAGGTAGCACGCCCGCGGCCACGCCCAGTCGGTGACGGCATGAATCGCGCGAGTGATCGGGTGAGCCATGACGGCGGCACGGGTCGGGGGGATGATTCAGAATACCCGAGCGTGCGGCACGACGCCATCGACCGCCAGTGCGAGAGACCGGCGCGAACGTCGGGTATGCTTCCGCGGGAGAGGTGGCCCGTCCGGGCGCACGCCCGAACGGATTCCCCGCCATGCTCCGCCGACTCCTCGCCGCGGCTGCGGTCGCCACGCTCGCCTCCGCCGCGGCCGCACAGACTCCGGCCCCGGTCGTCATCTACACGTCCGAGCCGGTCATCTACTCGCAGCCGGTGATTTACTCCCGCCCGGTGGTGCAGCAGGCACGCCCGCAGCCGGCCGTCGGCTTGGGGGCGGTGAACAGCCCGTTCTACTTCTACCCGGAGTTGACCATCGGCGGACCCGGCCACATGTACCGCAGCACCCCGCCGCACAACGGGTGGAGCAGCGGCTACCGCGGGGCGCACTACGGCGAGCCGGTGCCCGGTGCCGCCGCCCGCCGCGGCCCGTGGTCGCGATAAGCGGTGCGGCGACAGCCTTATGGCTGCGGTCAGTCCTCTTGCTCGTCGTAACCTTCGTCCTCCCAGTCGTCGCCGTCGGCCGCCTCCGCCGCCTCCGCCGCTTGCGGTGCCGCCCCCACGCGCGGGTAAATCTGGGCGACGAAGTTGTAATCCGTCTGGTTGATGTCCGCCCCGCCGCGGATCGGCCGCCCGTCGCGGGTGATCGAGCCGGGCAGTTGGTAGCACATGATCGACGTGTCGTCGGCCGGGGTGGCCATGAGCGACCGCTCGTCGAGCGGGGTGAGCACCTGCTGGTCCACCTGCGTCCGCGTCCACCCCTGCGTGCGGCGGAAGTACTCGTACGCCTTCTCCGGGTCGATGCGGGCGACGAGAGTCCGCCGCATGTGCTCGTGCGGCATCCCGAGGGTGTGCCCGGCCTCGTGCCGGATCACCCGCTTGAACTCCGACTCCGGCGTCCGCATGGTGAACCCCTCCAGGTTCATCGTCTGCCGGTTGCGGGGGATGAGTAGCACGTCCGTGCCCAGGTACGAGTAGTACCCGCCGCGGCCGGTCGAGATCCGCACCTGCCCCACCCCGCGGGTCTCGGCGAACTGGATGCACCCGGTCCGCGTCCAGGCGTTCAGGTGGGCGACGATCCGCCGTCGCAGGTCGGCCGGCGTGGACTCCATGAAGCTGACCGTGAGCGTCCGCGGCGAACGGCCCCAGTACTTGGCCGTCAGCACGGCGGTGAAGGCGACGGACAACTCCAGATCCGGGGCCACCTGCGCGAGCGGGCCGAACTCCGGCTGGTTGAACGGGTTGATCTCCACCGCCCGCTTCGCCGCCTGCACGAGCAGGCGGTTGGGCAGGAACTTGGGAGTGCAACCGATCTCCGCGGTCGCGGAGTCGCCGCCGCCGCCGTCGTCGTCGTGCTCGCCGTCGTGCTCGTGGGCGTCGCCGGACGCCACCTTCGCCACCTTCGCGATCTGAGCCATCGCCTTGCGGAGCCGCTTCAGTTCGTCGGACATGGTGCTCTCCTGTGGGAAAGGATGCCGGCACGCCCCGCCGACTGCCGGTCGTGCGAGGGTGTGCCGTCGCACAAGGAAGCGACAGTGCCGGGGGCAGTCGGACAAAAATTTTCTGGAGACGTTCAGAAAGTGCGAACGGGGTGCCTCCCGTAGTCGCGATGACGTGGCCTGCTCGCTCCGCGAGCGATCAGTTCGGACCCGTGCGCGGAGCGAGAACACCCTATGTAGGGCGGGCGAGGGTGCGTCAGCAACCGACCCCCGCCGTCGGTGAGTGACGGCGGGGGTCGCCGGGCTGCGCCCGTCTCGCCCGCCCCACAAGTCGATACCGATTCCGGCCGTTCACCCCAGCAGCCCGTTCAGTGGCCCCCCTCGTCCCGCCAGCTCGTCCACCCGTTTGCTCACGGTCGGGTCTTCGAGCAGCGGCGGGGCCATGTGCGGTTTCGTGCGGGCGTCGATGACGAGCGGCCCACTTCCGCCGTAGTGCTTCCGCCACGTCCGCCCGTTCACCCCCAGCACGTCGGTCGCCGGGTTGCTGCGGGTGAACGTGACCCACACCCAGTTGTTCAATGTGCGGGCGGCGAACTCGGCGTCGTCCACGAGCGTGACGAGCGGGAAGCCGTCGAGCGGACACCCGGAGAGTGCGTCACACAACTTCAGTAGGTCGGGGTGATACTCGCTCCCGCCGCCCGCGTGCTTCGGCCCGCTGACGCAGAGGACGCCGGGCAGTCCGACGCGGGCATCCGTGAAGCCGTCGGGCAGTCGCAGTCCGGCCGGCACGCTCGTCCCCAACTCCCGCCGCTTCGCACCCGCCGCGGCGATCACCAGCTTGCTGCCGGCGTTCAGCCCTTCCCCCGCCGAGTAGTCGAGCGTGTCCATGGTCGTGGCCGTCTGGAAGTGCAAATCGCGCGACCAGTCCACCCGCTCCAATAGGTGCCGCAGGAACGCCGGGATGTCGTGGATGTCGAGTCCCGGGTTGTCCTCCTTCGCAACAATGAGCAGATACTTCGCCAAACTCAACTGCCCCTGGCCGAGGATGGCGTTCGCAATCGTGAGCAACTCCTGCGGGCGACGCTCGCTCGCGTACGGTACGTACCGTTCGCTGCCGACGGCCAGCAGCAGCGGGTGAACGCCGGCGGCATCGACCGCGTGAACGCCATGAACGCCCGGCAGCACGGTCGGGATGACAGGTCCGGTCAGCTCGTGGATCAGTTCGCCGAAGCTGGTGTCCTCTTGCGGCGGCCGGCCGACGACGGTGAACGGCCAGATGGCCCCAGTGCGGTGGTAGACGGCTTCCACGGTCATGACCGGGAAGTCGTGCGTCAGGCTGTAGTAGCCCAGGTGGTCGCCGAACGGGCCTTCGGGTTTCGTGCGGGCGGTGTCGATGTAGCCCGAGATGACGAAGTCGCAGTCGGCGGGGATGGCGATAGGGTGGGTCGCTCTCGCCGAGAGCGACTCCGAATCCGGCTCTCGGCGAGAGCCGGCCACCCTAACCAGCCGCACCCGCCGTCCGCCGAGTGCCCCGGCGAACGCCAGCTCCGGCATCCCCTCCGGCAGCGGCATGACCGCACTCACCGTCAGCGCCGGCGGGCCGCCGACGCACACGTGGACGTGCAGCCGCTCGCCCCGCCTCACCGCCGCCGCGTGATGCACCCCGATGCCGCGATGGATCTGGTAGTGCATCCCCACTTCCGTTTCCGGGTCGTACTCGTTGCCACTGATCTGGACCCGGTACATGCCCAGGTTCGACTTCTGCCAGCCGGGGCGGTCGGGGTGTTCGGTGTACACGAGCGGCAGCGTCACGAACGCCCCGCCGTCGTTCGGCCAGCACGTCAACTGCGGCAGGTGTGTGAGCGGGATGCGGTTCGCCAACACCGGGCCAGACCGCACACGCTTGGGCAGCGTCTTCAGCGCCTGAAAGGGCAAGTCCCAGTATTCCCAGAACCGCTTGGCGGCGGAGGCGGGGTCGGCCTTCAGCGCCACCAGTTTCTTGACCGTCGGGATGGTGTGGCGGAACAGGAACCGCGTGCGGTCGAGGGCGCCGAACAGGTTGGCCAGCATGGGGAAGCGGGTGCCGGCTGGTCGGGTGAACAGCACCGCTGGGCCGCCGCGGGCGTACAACCGCCGCTGGATTTCCGCCATCTCCAAGTTGGGGTCGATGGGGTGATCGACGCGCACGAGGTGGCCGTGCCGCTCCAGGTCGGTCACGGCGTCGGTGAGTGTTCGGTGGATCATGCCAGGGGAACCGCGAGTGACGGGGCGGCGGCAACCGCTGCCGGTTGAGGTCCGGGAGCTACTTTTCCAATCCAGCCTCAATCCGGCAGGCCCGTGTTCTGCATGGGGCGGATGGGAGAGCGTCTGGTGTGAAAATGTCGGCGCGGCCGGAACACGTCTTCTATACTCGCGTGCCCTGTGACACGCCCTTTCCCCCACGGCAACGGTATGCCCCGATTCCCCCGATGGCTGGTTCCCGCTGTCGCCGC
>JANNQE010001356.1:0-8880 GCA_031441625.1 Planctomycetia bacterium | reverse complement strand
TTCTCAGCACCAGGGGGCTGACGCCCCCCGCACGCCCAAGCCGGAGCCATGAGTTCACACGCCAGCCAGTCGAGCAACTCCGGGTGCGTGGGCGACTCACCGCGGGTGCCGAAGTCGTTCGGCGTGCCCACCAGCCCGCGGCCGAAGTGGTGCTGCCACAGGCGATTCACGATCACGCGGGCGGTGAGCGGGTGCTTCGGGTCGGTGACCCACTTGGCCAAATCGAGCCGCGACTTCGCTTCCGGCGTGCCGTCCGTCGCCACCGCCACGAACCCGGCCGAGATCTCCGACTGCTTCCGCTTCCAGTCGCCCCGCTTGAGTACATGCGTCGGCGTTGCCTTGTCGGCGTCGGCGATGGCCCACGCGGTGGGCAACGGTGAGGGCAGCTTCTCCTCTTCGGCGAACTGCTGGTCGCGCAACGCTAACCGTTTCGCCCGCTCCGCCGGCCACAGTGCCGCCAGCACCTCGTCCCACGTCACCTTGATGACCGGTCTGGCCGCGTCCACCAACTTCTTCTGCACGGGCGTCCGCTTGTCGGCGGGTGTCTCGAACGCGGCTCGCACCTCCGCCGGCAGCTTCGCCTTCTTCTCCGCCTCGGCCTTCGCCCGCGCGGGCGCTTCGATCTCCGCAACCTGTTTCTTGATCGGGGCCACCTTCGCCAGCACCGCCGCCGTTTGCTCCTTGAACGCCTTCCGCTCGGCGTCGGTGGCGAACTCCACGTCCTTGTACACCGCCCCGCCGAAGAACGCGGCCAGCCGGAAGTAGTCGCCCTGCGTGATCGGGTCGAACTTGTGGTCGTGACAGCGGGTGCAGGCCATCGTGAGACCCAACACCGCCGACCCGAAGCCGTTCACGATCTCGGTGATCTTCTCCTGCCGCGTCTCCTCCGGGTCCACGTTCCCACTGACGAGGTGAACCGGACCGCAGCGGTGGAAGCCGGTGGCGACGTGCAACTCGGCCGCCTCCGGCCCGCTCTGACCTTTCGCCAGCAGGTCGCCGGCGATCTGCTCGGTGAGGAACTGGGTGTACGGCTTGTCGGCGTTGAACGACCGCACGACGTAGTCGCGGTATCGCCAGGAGTGCGGGCGGTCGCCGTCCATTTCATACCCATTGCTCTCGGCGAACCGCACCACGTCGAGCCAGTGCTGTGCCTGCCGTTCGCCGAAGTGCGGGCTGGCGAGCAGGCGGTCCACCACCTTCTCGTAGGCGTCGGCGGCGGTGTCTTTGGTGAAGGCGTCGATGTCGGCGGGCGTGGGCGGCAGGCCGGTCAGGTCGAACGTGACCCGCCGCAGCAACGTGAGCTTGTCGGCTTCGGGGCCGGGCTTCAACTTGGCGGCGTCGAGCTTGGCCTGAATGAACGTGTCGATGGGGTGGGTGGAAGCACCCCCGCCCTCACGGACGGGGTTCACCCGTTTGGGTGGGGTGAACGCCCAATGCCTCTTGGCGTCGTCGGGCAGCTCCGGCTCGCGGTACGGCCGCTCCTTCTCCTGGGCGAACGCCACCCCGCCGAGCAGCAGTCCGAGCAGCGCGAATCGCATGGGCTGGCTCCGAATCAAGCGGGCTGGGTGAGCAGATCGTACAGCGCGTCGAGGCTCTGCGAAATCACCTTCGTGTCGGTGAGCACCGGCATGAAGTTGGTGTCGCCGTTCCAGCGGGGCACGATGTGCCAGTGCAAATGCCCCGGCACGCCGGCCCCCGCCGCCGCGCCCAGGTTCAGCCCCACGTTGAACCCGTGCGGCGACATCAGCTTTTCCAGCGCCGCGATCATGTCGCAGATGGTCCGTTGCAAGTCGGCGGACTGCTCGGCGGAGAGGTGGTCGAGGCGGGCGACGTGATTGCGCGGCACCACCAAGAGGTGCCCGTTGTTGTACGGGAAGGCGTTCAGGAACACGGCGGACAGCGGCGTGCGGCGAACGACCCGGTGCTTGCGGTCATCCGTGTCGGCGAGAGCTTGGCACACGAAGCAGTCGTCGGGCGGCGACCCCGGCGGCTTCGGCGTGGCCACGTAGGAGAGCCGCCACGGTGCCCAGAGGTGATCCATGACCGACCCCAAAACAGACAGGAAAAAAGAGACTTCTCGCTGGACGCGACAGGTTTCAACGCAAGTGCCGCTCGGCACTCGCTTTCAGTGCGAAATCGGGTGGAGATGCCCCTGTCTTCCGGCACCTGGGACCGAAGTCGCGTTCAACGCCGACGAACTCCTGGTGTTTCCAGGCTGCCGATCGGGTTCTCGACGTAAACCTATGCCCGACCGAGGCAAAGTACCTGTCGCGTCCAGCGAGAAGTCTCGGAAAAAGGGGACAGGAGACACGAGCAGAAAGACCGCGGCCGCGTGTGGCCCCCGGTACTTCCTACTCTGTCTCGTGTCTCCTGTCTCGTGTCTCCTGTCTCCTGTCTCCTGTCTCCTGGCTCGCCACTTCACCCCGCCATCGCCATCTCTCGCGCCTGCCCCTGCCCGATCCCCACGCGGGCCAGGAACCGCACCGGCCGCGGGTCGCCTTCGTACTGTGCGTCGAACGGGTGCCACAGGGCCTGCTTGTTCTTCGCCCGCTCTTCCATCACGGCCATCTTCTCGGGGGTGCCGGGGGCGTAGCAGGTGGGGCGGGCCGAGATCGGCGCGTTCCCGTTAAAGTTGCCCACCCCGCGGCGGGCGTACTTGCTGGTGCTCGGGTACATGTCCTTCACGCCCGGCGTGTAGTAGCAGCTCCAGCACAGCCCGCGGGGGCGGTTCACTTTGCTCGTCTCGCAGTGCTTGCAGATCGGAATCATGGCCGTGCCCTTCTCGCAGTGGGTAATTGGTTCGGCGGTGGGTGGTATTGTGGGGGCCTGGGTGTTTCAACCGATCAGGGTGTTGCTCAGGCGGCGGCCACTTGGGCCGCGTGCAGGCGGTTCAGCAGCGGGGCGACGAACGGGTCGATCTCGTGGTGCGGGATGGCGTCGTCCACGAGGATCCGCTCGGCCAGGGCCAACTCGACCTCGGCCAACAGTTCGCGCCGCATCTCGGACCGCGGGGTGTCGTCGAACCAGTTCAGGAACCAGCGGCACGCGGCCGGCTCGCCCAGCCGCTGGTCGGCCTCGAAGCAGCACTTGGCGAAGTGCTCTTCCACTTCGCCGACGGTGTGCAGGGCGTCGCCCTGCCAGCCGCAGTAGCCGAGGGCACAGCACGCCTCCACCGGCCAGTCCTGCACGCACATGAGCGGCGGCGGGGTGGTGGTGGCCCCTTGTACCAGGCGGGGGTCGTCGCTCCGCAGGGCGTCCCGCAGGCTCATCAGCCCGACGGTGGACAGCACCGGCACGAATCCATCCCGCCACACGATGCGCCAGCTTTCCATGATCGCCTCGCTTCGCCGTGCAGTCGGACCCCGGTAGCCGGTGGCACGTTCCCCGCGTGCCGTTCGCCCCGCCGTGGTGTCCAACTCCTCATTGCGGCGTTGTGTAGGTATATATACACCCGTTCACTAAGTCTGTCAACGAATTGCGGGCACTAACGGAGATTTTTCGACCGAAAAGTGGCTCTGCGGGGTACTTTCGAGTTGTTAACTAGACATTGTTAGACATGACTGGGCTTTGCCCAAGAACCTTGTTCACCACCCGAGTTGCCTCAGAATGCGCCGAGTTGCCTCAAAACTCGGTGAGCGACCAACTGTACACTAGTGTGCGGACGAATAGTTAGAGAAAAGCCGACGGAATGTAGCCGGTGGAAGGTCAGTTGCGCGAAGATGGGTGAGGTGAAGCGGTGGCGGTGTTTGGTTGTTGACCACACCTTGCGTCACGCCCCCAGCAGGAAGATAGTGTTGAGCATTTCGCGTCCGGTGGTGAGGGCGGTGGCCGACTGTTCTTCGGTCACGAACTCGATCTTGTGGTTAGCGTCGGTGCCGATCTTCTTCATGGCGTTGATCTTCGGCTTATACCGATCGCTGTTGAAGAAGGTAGCGATGATGTGGTCGATGTGGGTGTTGAACGTGTCCCCGTCCTTCGCCCCGTGCGTCACAGCCACCACGGAGATGAGTTTGCGGCAGGCCATCGCCGCCGCCGTGTACGCCCCGGCTGCATGGGCCTTCGCCGCCTCGTCGTACATCCGACGTGGTTCGTCCGGCCACTTCTGGTCGGCCTTGAACTTGACCGGCGGCGGGAACTGACCGAACAGACCGTCATGGTTTCGGCTGAACACCACGGCACTCCCAAGCCCGCGCGGGCACGGGCACACCAGCAGGTACGTCGTCTCGTCCGGAGATTCCGTTTGAACCACCACGCGGCACTGGGCCTGATCTCCGCAGTGCCCGCATTCGGTGGCGAACGTCTGAGGGGTCAAGATGACATCGTTCATCTCAGCCCGGTCCATGACGTGACGCACTTCTGCACTTGCCATGACTCACCCCCACGTTAGAGGCGGTCATCGTAGGGATTGTCACTCTGGATGTCAGATGGCGCAAGCCCGCCAGTGTAGCCGTCCCGGAAATGCTCAACCGAAGTGTGCCGTTTCTTTTCCGCTCGCGCAACTCCCGTGCCGGATTTCAGGGCGCGGTAGTTTCTCCGCCAGTTGATCGTGGTTTTGCGTTCCCTCGCCTCGCTGCCGCCAACGCCACCATTCGTACCCAAGTGGACGTGTCCGCACCGTCGGCACGAGCCGAAGCGTCCAGTGCCTCACGCTCATCCTGGGTGAGACGCACTTGGAGGACGACAGACCGCGATTCGCTCGGAGGTTTCTTCGGGCGACCGCGTGCGGGTGAGGGTTTCTTGGCCATGTGGTGAGTGTACCGACAAAAAACACACCACGTCAACTGCCGACATTTTTTAAACACACAAAAAATGTACGATGCGTTCACGCCAAAGGGGTGTGACGTGGACGCTCGCCAACAAGCCGCCCTGGAACTCGCTGCCCGAGCCAAGATCACTTGGAACGGCCGCTGGTGGTCGGTGCCGTCCATGAGCAACAACGGCTTCTACCGCGTGGACCCCGACGAACGCGGTTGCACCTGCGAAGACCACGAACTGACCGGCAAGCCGTGCAAACACATGCTGGCCGTGGACATCGTTCGTCGGCGTGACGCTGGCGTGCCGGTGCCGGAATGCCCGAAGGAAGAGGACAAGCCGAAGCGGAAGCGGCCCACCTACAAGCAGGACTGGCCGAACTACAACAAGGCGCAGACCAACGAGAAGCGGCTGTTCCAGGTGCTACTGGCCGACCTGTGCGGCACCGTCGAAGACCCGCCGCACAAGAAGGGCCGTCGCCCCGTCCCGCTCCGTGACCAACTGTTCGCGGCGGTGTTCAAGGTGTACAGCACCATGAGTGGGCGGCGGTTCACTTGCGACCTGCAAGCGGCGCGAGAGGCCGGGCACGTCGGCACCGCCCTGCACTACAACTCCGTCTTCCGCGTGTTCGATCTGGCCGGCACCACCCGCCTGCTGCACCAACTCATTGCCCTGTCCGCCGTTCCGATGCGGGCGGTGGAAACCACGTTCGCGGCCGACTCGTCGGGGTTCAGCACGAACAAGTTCGCCCGCTGGTTCGACACGAAGTGGGGCGTGGAACGGACGGTATCGCAGTGGGTGAAGGTGCATCTCATGTGCGGGGTGAACTCCCACATCGTCACGGCGGTGGAACTCGGCAAGGACCACGACGGGCAGATGTTCCCGGACCTGCACGCGAAGACCGCCGACACGTTCACCATCGGGGAGGTGTGTGCCGACAAAGCGTACCTGTCGCGGGAGATTCTGGAACTGGTGGACAAGGCCGGCGGGGTGCCGCTCATCCCGTTCAAGGTGAACAGCAAGCCGGACAAGCAGGGGCCGGTGTGGGAGAAGTTGTACCACCACTTCGCCCTACGGCGTGAGGACTTCTTGAAGCGGTATCACCAGCGGAGCAACGTCGAATCCGTGTTCTCAATGGTGAAGCGGAAGTTCGGCGACGGGTTGCGGTCGAAAACGTTCCCCGCCCTGCACAACGAAGCACTGGCGAAGATTCTGTGCCACAACCTCGTGGTGCTGGTTCACGAGATGTACGAGTCCGGCATCGTCGCCGACTTCAGCGGGCGGGCGGAAGAAGAGATTGATGAGCCGCAAGTCATCCGCTTTCCGGGGGCGTGATCTTCTTTACTCCTCGGTCGGGAGCAGGTCGGAGAACGAGACGCCCATCGCAGTAGCGATCGCTATTAGCGCCTTGTAACTCGGCAATGCTTTGCCAGACTCGAATTCACGGACGGTGTTCGCACTTAACCCAGACTGTCGGGCTAGATGTGCAAGTGTGACCTTTTTGGACCCACGCACTGAAGCAATCCGCTCCCCTACCGCGACGGCCGTGCGGTCTTTTTCTTCACCAATCTGCCGGGCTAGTAACGGGTCGAACATCGCGCGGATAGCGGTGGCATCAACGTGGTATTCGTTCCCATCCGTGCGGTCGAAGATAACCGCCGAGCCGAACTCTGATGGCCGGGCTGAATCCGCGACCAGTCCGGGGACAAGAGACGAGCCGACAAGTTTCTCCAAACCAACCCGATACGATTGCCCGTCTTGGTATGCCACCAGCAGGACGCCCGGATACACCCATCGTGCTGACACGATGGCATGTGGGTCGAGAGAGGATGTCACTGCGGTCGTGTGTTCGCCGGTGAATGTCATGGTGGTATACGCGGGATGGAACACACTCTGTACCACCCGTGTGCCGGTTTCGACTGCCGACACCGGCGGGGGCGGTTGCAACTGTAGCACAAATTCAAGCATGGTCATCTCGCCTCGTCGGTAAGCGTTACGTCGTCCCAAGCCGCAATCATATCCTCCTGAATCCGCTTCAGGCACTTACGGAGGTTGGCGGGTAACGTGAAATCGTCCCAGAAAACTTCTAGTGTGAACAGGTTCACCCGCACGTCCTTTCCCTTTATCTTGACGTGGCAATGAGGCGGCGGGTGATCTGATTGGTGGATCACGATCTTCGCGTTAGCGCAGGTGTGGGTAAATGCGGCCACGGGCGTGAACCTGCGAGGGGCGGGCGAGTGGCAGGCTAACCTTTCGCCGGTTTAGTTGGCTTGCGAGGCTGGGGACCGCTCACCTTTGGTGTGGGAAACTCGACCCGAAGGGGGGTGCTGGTCATCACTCGACCGTTCACGTTGATGTCAAACCAGTACAGGCCGGCACCGTGAAAAGGGAAAATAAGAGGCGCACGAATGTTGATCCCGTGTTCCCCACCTGTCAGATTACCAATGGCCTCGCCGACCGTAACCGCTTTGCCGGTAGGCGGTTGGCACAAAATAGTCACCCGACACTCTCCGATCGTGTTGCCTGACTTGACACTAGTGAACAAGGTAAGCGGGATACCGACCGAACTGCCTGGGGTGGCCGCCACCTCCTCTTGTAGTACCACTCGGTCCACGCCCCGGATGATACTCGGCGATTTGTCGGTGTCTTCTAAAACACGCTCACAAATGATCGCACAGATGACAAATGGTCCATCTCGACTAGCTCCCGGCTCACCGCTTTTCGTTCGCGTCTTCTTCAGTGATCTGGCCATGTACAGAGGGTATGCCGACCAGTAGCAGATGACAAGTCACCATTCTGCCTGTATTGCACAGACTTGCCCCAAAACTCCCCGAGTTGCCTCAGAACTCACGCGGGTGGGGGAGATGTGAGGCAAAGCCACATGACTGGTGCTGCCTACGAACCTTGTTCACCACCGCAGGAGACGCGATCTGAGTGTACACCCGTGAACTGAACGGATGCCAATGGAAAGTGGGCGAAAAGGAGGTGATCCGGCGTGTGCGGCGCGAAGGTGAACAGGCGGGAGAAGGTGGGCGCTATTTGTCGGCGGGTTTGGTCCAGAACAGCTTGAACAGCCGCCACACCGTCCACCACATGAGGCCGTATATGAGCGGGTTGAGGGCTAGGATTCGCCACAACCACACTTCGGGGCAGTGGGCGACTACTGCCAACTTGATTGGAGCGGCGAACACCCAATACCAGCACTCCAGCCAAAGCGGCTGGGATCCGATTTGAAGTTCGAGAAGAACGCCGACGAACACCAGGGCGAGGTTGAGGAGCGACAATCCGGCGAACACCAGCACATCCACCCCCGTCCGCGTTCGGTTCGTCATGTCTGCTCCCGTGAAGGCCAGGCGCTCCTGGGGCTATTTGTCTTTCGTCTCGTCCTTCACCCACTTCAGAGTAATGACAGACGACACGTCCTTCTCCGCCTTGAATTCGGTCGGGCAGATCGTGTTAAACTTCGACCAGCAGATTCTCAGGGTGTCACCGTCGAGTTCGTACAGGCCCAGCGACGTGTGGCCGTTGACGGTGATGTCGAGGGTCTTCAGGTCTTGGTCTGAGTCGATTTTGAAAGAGCTTTCGGACATACTCGACCGCAAGTTAGTCTGGCTGAAGTGGCCCGCCTTTCCGAACACGTATTGCGTTCGCGGGAGGCCGGGCGATGGCGAGCGTTCACCCCAACCGGAATCGAGTTTGACTAGCTTCCAGGTGCCGACGATGAGGTCTTTATCCTTCGGCTTGATCGACTTTGGGACCGGAGCGCCGACCAAGGGGCTGACGAGCAGAAGGAGTGCGAACAGGGCGAAGTAAGGCATGGTCAATTCCCGATGATCGGCACACTCTACCCACATAATCAACCCGCCGTCAACACGAGACGACTTGCCGCAAAACTCCCCGAGTTGCCTCAGAACTCACACGGGAGAGGGGGTTGTGAGGCAAAGCCACATGATGAGGCTTTGCCCAAGAACTATGTTCACCACCCGAGGGGTGCCGTTGCCCCGATCCCAGAGTTTACGCTGCAATTGCAGGTGTTTTGGTTTCTCGCGGTCGGTAACTCACCTCTTTCGGGAGTGGCTGAGCGTGGAGGTACGCTGCATACGCTCGCACCCAAACTTTGCTGAGGAC
>JANNQE010001355.1:0-3740 GCA_031441625.1 Planctomycetia bacterium | reverse complement strand
GGCGCGGGCTGCGGGCCCCCGCGCCCGGCCCGCCCCGTCCCAACCCCCCCGCCGACGACAAGGCGTTTGTGGCGTTGAATCATCCCCACACCCCGAGACTTCCCCCATGTCTGTCATCAAACGCCGCCTGTTCCTGAAGGCCGCCGCCGCCCTCGTGGTCGGCACCGTCGCCACCGCCGCCGAGCCAACCAAGAAGGATGACGCCTTCACCGTCGTCGTCATGGACCCGCTCTCCGCCCCGCTGTCGTGCCCGTGCGTGAAGGGTTACGCCCAGCGCGACTACGAGAAGCTGGCCAAGCACCTGGAGGCCAAGCTCGGCCGGCCGGTGAAGGTGTTTTTCGGCGAGTCGCTGACCAACACCCTGGCCAAGAAGTCGGACGGCAAGGCCGATGTCATCATCGGCAAGGAGTCGGTGGTGCGGCACGAGGCGAAGGCGAACAAGCTGGGCGTGGTGCCGCTCGCCGCCCTCACCGGCAAGGACGGCAAGACCACCCACACCGGCCTCGTGGTGGTGGCCGCCAAAGACCCGGCCCTGAGTGCCGCCGACCTGAACGGGTACAAGGTGATCTTCGGCGACGTGTCGGCCGACGAGAAGCACGCCGCCGCCCTCGCCCTGTTCAAAGACCTCGGGGTGAAGACGCCGGACAAGCCCGACACCTGCCTCGCCTGCACCGACGGCGCGACCAAAGTGGTGGACGCCGGCAAGACGGGCCAGAAGGTGGCGACGGTCATTTCCCGCTACGCCCAGCCGCTGCTGGAAGGGTGCGGCACCATCCAGAAGGGCGACCTGCGGGTGGTCGGCGAGACCGACCCGGTGCCGTTCATCGTCGCCTTCGCCTACGACAAGCTGCCCGAAGCCACCCGCACCGAAGTGCAGAAGGTGCTGCTCGGCATCGGCAGCGAGAAGGACCTGCTCACCGCGCTCGAGACCAAGAGCGGGTTCGTCGAACTGCCGGCGAAAAAAAAGTAGCCCGCGCTGAACCCGCGAAGGCCCCCGCAGTCGAGGCTTGGACCGGCTGGCGGGGGCCGCGGCGTGACGGGCGGGTGGGCTGGCTGCCCGACAAGCTGCCGGCGAAGGCCGACCCGGTTTGGTCAGTCGATGTCACGTCACCCGGTCTCGGCGGGGTCGCCGCCACCGCCGAGTTCGTCCTCTTCAGCGACCGCGGGTTGAACGACACCGCCGACGTGTGGAAGTGCGTGAACGCCGCCGACGGCAAGGAAGCGTGGTCGCACCTCGTGCCGTGCAAAGGCACCCTCGACTACGGCAACTCCCCGCGGGCCACCCCGCTCATTCACGGCGAGTTCGTCTACCTGTTCGGCGCGTTCGGCCACCTCGCGTGTCTGAAATTGAAGTCCGGCGAAGTGGAATGGGAACTCGATTTGCCGCTGGAGTTCGACGCCACCGAGAAGCCCAAGTGGGGTGCCTGTTCGAGTCCGCTCGTCGCCGACGGCAAGCTGATCGTCAACCCTGGTGCGAAGGACGCCAGCCTCGTCGCCCTCGACCCGAAGACCGGCAAAACGAAGTGGAAGACGCCGGGCAAGCCGGCCGGGTACGGGTCGCTGCTCGCCGGCAAGTTCGGCGGGGTGAGCCAGATCGTCGGGCACGACGCCGACACCCTCGGCGGGTGGGACGCCGCGAACGGCAAGCGGCTCTGGACGCTCAAGCCCGACGCCCCGAACGACTTCAACGTGCCCACCCCCATCGACGTGAACGGCCAACTGCTCGTCACGACCGAGAACAACGGCACACGGCTGTACCAGTTCGCCGACGGCGGCAAGATCGACCCGAAGGCGGTGGCGACGAACAAGAAGCTGGCCCCGGACACGCACACGCCGGTGGTGGTCGGCGGGCGCGTGCTCGGCGTGTGGAAGCGGCTCTACGCGCTCGAAGTGAAGGGCGGGCTGAAGGTGAAGTGGGACTCGGACGACAAGGCGTTCCACCGCTACACGGCACTCGTGGCCACCGACACGCGGGCGCTGGCTATCAGCATGGACGGCGAACTGGTGCTGTTCGACCCGACGGCCGACGAGTGGGAGTCGCTGAGCCGGCTGAAGGTGTTCGCCACCGAGAAGGGGCTGTACTCGCACCCGGCGTTCGTCGGCAAGCGGGTGTACGTGAGAGGCTCGGCGAGCGTGGTGGCACTGGATTTGGGATAGTGTCGCCACCACGCTCCGCGGGGCGGCGACATTGGGACGGTCGGCCCCACCCCGCCCGAACCGCTACAACTACGCCACCCGGATTCGTCCTCCTCGCGGTGGCTCATGCGCCTGTCCGTTGTTCGACTCATCACCCGCAAAGAGACCCGCGACCTGTTGCGGGACCGCCGCACGGTCACGCTCATCTTCCTCGCCCCGCTACTCCTTTACCCGCTGTTCGGCCTGACCGGATGGGCGATCACCACCGAGCTGGTCGATAAGCCGTCGGTCATCGGGGTGGTGAACGCCGACGACGCGGTCATGGCGAACGCGGACTTCCCCTTCCCCCCGCTGTTCAACGACGCGGGTGACAAGTTCGCCGACGGACTGGTGAAAAAGGAGGTCGCGGTGCAGCCGACGATCGTGAACCTGCCCCCCGACACCGACCCGGACGAGGCGTTCAAGTCGAAGACAGCACACGCGATACTGATCGTGCCACCGAACTTCGCGGCCGACCTGGAAGCGGGTAAGCGTCCGCAGTTGAAGCTGGTGGAGCAGGAGGGGAGCGAGAAGTCGAAGGTGGCCGTGCGGGTGGCGAGTGCGGCCGTCGAGAAGTGGCAGGAGAAGGCGCGGGCGGTGCGGTTCCAGCGGGACGGCAAGCCGGCCGACTACGACAAGCTCATCTCGGTGGACGACCCGAGCAAGAAGGCGAAGGGGGATCAGGCGGCCCGCGACATGTTCGCCCGCACCTTCCCGCTCATGCTGGTCATGTGGCTGGTGGCCGGGTCGATCCAGCCGGCGGTGGACCTGACGGCCGGCGAGAAGGAGCGCGGCACGATGGAGACGCTGCTCATCTCGCCCGCCGAGCGGAGCGAGATCGTGCTGGGCAAGTTCTTCGCGGTCACGTTCTTCGGGTTCAGTTCGGTGGTGTGGAACGTGGTCTGCCTGACCGCCGCGGCGGTGGTGGGCGAACGGCTGCTGGGCGTGCCGGTGGTCAACCTGCCGGGGATGTTCGGGTGCGTGGTGCTGGGGGTGCCCATCGCCATGCTGTTCAGTGCGGTGAGTCTGGCGCTGGGCGTGTTCGCCCGCAGCACGAAGGAGGGGCAATACTACCTCGTGCCGCTCATGCTCGTCACCATGCCGCTGGCCTTCTGGAGCTTCCTGCCGACGACCGAACTGTCGCCGTTTACGGCAATCATCCCGATCACCGGCGGGATGTTGTTGCAACAGAAACTGCTGGCGGTGAACGGCGAGCCGGTGCAGTGGTGGTACTTCCCGCTCGTGCTCGGCTCGCTGGCGGTGTACGTGAGCGCGGCGCTGGCGCTGGCGTGGTGGCAGTTCACCCGCGAGGCGGTGCTCTTCCGCGAGATGGGGCCGGCGAAAACCGGCGGGCTGTTCGGAAGGAAGGCCAAGTGATCTTCGCCGCGAAGCGGCCGTCGTCCGTAGCCCAGGGCGGAAGCCCTGGGTCGTTGCGAACAAATCACCCCCCGCCCCGAAGGGGCCGGGCACCAACCCCGTTAGCCGGCCCCGTCGGGGCGGGGTTGTTGAGGAAATCGCGGCGAACCCCGGGCTTCCGCCCGGGGGTACGGACGACGGCCGCTTCG
>JANNQE010001354.1:0-5088 GCA_031441625.1 Planctomycetia bacterium | reverse complement strand
GGGGTTCGCTCCGCGGG
The DNA here is from genome assembly GCA_031441625.1 of Planctomycetia bacterium. Lineage (GTDB taxonomy): Bacteria > Planctomycetota > Planctomycetia > Gemmatales > Gemmataceae > JALHQU01. The sequence continues at coordinate 5,071 of JANNQE010001354.1, read as the reverse complement.
GTGGGCCCCCGGGGGGGGGGGGGGGGGGGGGGGGGTGCCCCCCGCTGGGGCCGCCCCCGGCGCGCCCCCCCCCCCGCGACTGTGGTGCGTTGCGTGTCCACACGCCACGCCAAAACGAGAACCGCTCGAGCGGTCCCGTGCCGTCAGTGGCACGGGACCACTGGCGACTCACACGACCGTTGCGGTGACGGCGGTGGCGGTGTAGTTGATCCGCAGGGTGGCCCCGTTCAGGATGAAGGTCGTGCCTTCCGGCAGGCCGGTGAAGACGCCACTCACACTGGTGGCCGACACGAAGGTGAACACGTCGCCGAGCACCGGCACGTACAACCCGCTCAGCACCAGGTCGAGGCCGGTCAGGGTGACGGCCCCGGCCACGTTCAACTGCTTGTACCCGGTGTCCACCGCCGTGCCGTTGATGCTCAGGGCCAGGTCGGTGCCGGTCGAGAACGTGACCCCGCCGGCGGTGAAGTCGGCACCGGCGCGGCCGGGGCTGACGTTCCCGCCGACCGTCAGGGCGAGCGAGCCGCCGCCCGTGTTCAGGCTGCCGTTGCCCACCGAAACGACGTTGCCGCCGGTGACGAGCTGGACGGCGGTACTGCCCGGCCGCGTGATGGGGGCGATGAGGTTGATGTTGCCGGCGGTGGCGCGGCCGATGACGAGCGTGCCGGCGGTGACGCGCTCGAGTTCCGCGTCGGTCAGGCCGAGGGTGATGGGGAACTGGCCCGGCAGGTCCACCCCGCCCAGGGTGATGACGGTGTCGGCGGACGCGGGCTGGAGGGTGACGGTGCCGGTGCCGGCCGAGATGCCGGCGGTGCTCGCCACGTTCAGGCTGTCGGCCGAGATGGTGACCGGCGCGTTCGACCCGCTCGCGATGCCCCCAGCATCCCGGACGTACACGCCGGTACCGGTGTCCGAGGTGCCCTGGACGGACACGGCACCCCCGGCCGTGAGGCCCGATGTCAGCCCACCGACCTGCACGCCGCTGCCGGCCCCAGCGCTGACACCGGTGACGCTCAGGCTGCCCGTCCCGCCGGCCGTGATCTGTGCCCCGTAGATGGACACCCCGGACTCGCTCGTGGTCGTTCCGGTGTTGGTGCCCAGGACGGTCACGCTCCCCCCCTCCGAGGTGATGCCCCCGTAGAAGCTGACCTGCACGCCGTTGCCGCCGGTGCCGCCGGTGCCGGTGACGCTCACGGCAGCCGTCCCGCCGGCAGTGATCTGACCACTCGAATGGACGACCACTCCATACTTCGTCCCGGTCCCCAGGACGGTCACGCCCCCCCCGCTCGTGCCGATGGAGGCTCCGCTGTTCTGGATGAAGACGCCGTAGGAGCCGTAGATCCCCGAGCCACCGTTGCTTTGTCCGGTGACGCTCACCGCCCCCGCCCCGGTCGCCGTGACCTGACCGCCGCTTTCGAGGTACACGCCGAAGTTCGTGAAGAAGCCCGACTGGCTCGGTGCCGGGGCGTTGCCCAGGACTGTCACGCTGCCCCCGCCCGAGGTGACGCCCGAGCTGGTGCCGACCACAGACACGCCGTACACACCCTGACCGCTGCCGTTGCCGGTCACGGTGACCGCCGCGAGACCCCCGCCCACGATCCGACCGCCTTGGTGCACCACCACCCCGTTGCCCGCGGTCGTCGCCCCGCCCGTGACGGTCACACCCCCGCCGCCGCTGGTGATCGTCGCCCCGCTGCCGAACACCTGCACGCCGGCGCCCGCGGCGTTGCCGGTCACGCTCACCGTCCCGAGGCCCCCGGTTGTGATCTGACCGCCGGTGAACAGGTACACCCCAATGTTGCCCAGCCCCGCAGGACTGCCGCCGGTGCCCTGGACGGTGACGTTCCCACCACCGGAGGTGACGGCCGACCCCGGGTTCTGCACGAGGACGCCGAACCGGTTGCTCCCGGTACTTGCCCCGCCGGTGCCGGTGACGCCCACCGTGCCCGCCCCGCCGGCGGTGATCAGCCCTCCGGCGACGACATCGACGCCCACGCTCCCCGGCCCGTTGCCGCCGGTCCCCTGGACGGTCACGCCCCCCCCGGCGGAGGTGACGATCGCACCGGCACTGACCACGTACACGCCGTGGTTGTATTGCGAGTTGCCCGCACCACCGCCGGTGCCGGTGACGCTGACAGCTCCGCTACCGCCGGCGTGGACCTGCCCGCCGCCGAACACATACACCCCGACGCCGACCGTCCCGTTGACCCCGGCCGTCCCCGCGACGGTCACGTTGCCCCCGCCCGACGTGACGACCGAGTTCGCCGCCTGGATGAGCACCCCGTAGTTCGCCTGTCCGGTGCCGGCTCCGCCGGTGCCGGTGACGCCGACCAGGCCGGCACCGCCGGCGGCGATCCGCCCGCCGAGTTCGACGTGGACGCCGATGGCCGCCCCGCCGTTCCCGCCCCCGCCGGTGCCCGTCACGGTCACGTCGCCCCCGGCGGAGGTGACGGCCGCACCCGCACCCGCCACGAGGATCCCGTAGTTGCCGTACCCGCTGCCGCCAGCGCCGGTGCCCGAGACGGTCACACTCCCCGTGCCGCCGGCCACACTCCCGCGCACGGCCACGCCGACAAAGTCACCGGCGACCACACCGTTGGCCGTGAGCGTGATGCTCCCGCTCGTGGCGGTCACGCTCGCGCCGGTGTTCACCACGATGTTGCGGGTGGTGGTCAAACTCAGGTTGTTCGCCCCGAAGGCGGACGAGCCGACGAACCCCACCCCACCCGACCCGGCGTCCAGGGTGACGGTGAACGGGTTGGCGAACTCCACCGCGCTGCCGCCGAACACCACGCTCGCCCCGGCCACCGCGTCCTCGACCAGCACCGCCCCCGCGCCGGGGGTGAAGTCCACCGCCCCGGCGGTGCCGTTCACGTCCGCGGTGCTGGTGAGCGTGTACGTGCCGGTGGTGTTAGTGGAAATGACGAGCTGCTCGTTGGCGTCGTCCAGGGTGATGGTGTTGCCGGCGAACGACGCCGGCGTACTCCGGTCCTCCAGTTGGGAGAGGTGCAGCCGCGCTTGCGGGCGGGCCGGGCGACGGGCAGGGGTGGCCAGCCAACGAGAGAGAGTGATCAGCACGGGGGGTCATCCTGGTGTGGGGGAGATGCGTGAAGAGTTGTACACGCCGACGCGACCGGCATCGCCGGTCGGAAGGCGTGTCGCCGGAGGTCCAACGAGTGAAATAGACAAGCACGAACGGTGCCAGGTTGAACGCATTCAGGTGTGGCCCGCCGCCCGGTCCGGCGGCCGGTGTGAAGCTCACCGGGCCGGCGGTGCCGTTCACGTCGACCGTGCTGGTGAGCGTGTACGTGCCGGTGGTGTTGGTGGAGATGACGAGCTGTTCGTTGGCGTCGTTCAGGGTGATGGTGTTGCCGGCGAACGACGCCGGGGTGCTGCGGTCTTCGAGCCGGGTGAGCAGCGGCCACCAGCCCGACCGCGCCGGGCGACGGGGGGACGGGCAGCCATCGGGCGAAGGTGTGCGATATGGCGGGCGATCCGTGACAGGGGCGGGCACCGACAGGAGAGTCGCGTGAGCCGCCTGGGTGGTCGAAACCCAGGCGGCTGACGCCGCCGGTTCACCCGATCACTCACTTGGCCGGGGCGACGGCGAAGTGCAGGGTCTTCGGCTTGGCCGCCTCGCGGATCTTGGCGTCGGCCTCCTCCACCTTCTTCGTCAGCGCCGCCAGGTCGTCCTTCAGCTTCGGCTCGGCCCCCTTCGCGTGCGCCGATCGGGACAGGTTCCGCCACGTGCCGACCACCCCCTCCTTGTCGTCCACCGCCTTCAGCACGGCCCGCATCTGGGCGATGATCGGGCTGACGTCCTTCGCGCCGGGCAGCGGGGCGAGTTCGGTCAGGTTGATTCCATCGGCCAGTTGCTTGGCGGTGAACTTGCCGCTCGCCACCCCGCCGACCTTCAGGTCGTAGTCGCCGTCCTTCAGCCCCTTCACTGCCAGCGTGTACAGGCTGAGCGCGGCCACGTCGGGCGTGATGCTCATGACCGCGCGGGCGCCGTCGGCGACGGGGAAGGGCAGCGTCTCGTCCAGCCGGTCGAACGACACCCCGCCGCCCTCGGCTTTCACGTTCGACACCGCACACCCCTTCGCCTCGGCCTTGTCGCCCGTCACCGTCACGCTGCTCACGAACGCCTCGGCCCCCAGGGCTTTCAGCAGGGTGGCGGCCATCATCAGTTGACCGGGCGAGCCGGGGTGAACGGGATCACCCAGCAGGCTGACGCCCTTCGTCGGGGTCTTCTCCTGGGCGGCCAGGAACGCCCGCAGGCCGTCGACGCCGGCCAGGGTGTCGTCGCCCGCCACCTGCTTCATCTCGGCGATGGCGATCTGCAACCGCTCGCGGGGCTTGTTCTTGCCCCACGGGTCGAGGCAGGCGTGGAACTGGTCGGCGTAGGGGAGTTTCTCCTTCTCGCAGAACGCCTTGAGCGCGGTGGCGTACTCGTCGAGCGTCTTGTTGCGGCCCGTCAGCTTGGCCGACGTGACGCCGTCGTTCACCGGGCTGGGGGCGAGGATGACCGGCCGCGCGCCGGCCTTGCGGATGCGCTCCGTCATGGTGCCCATGTTGGTGATGAACTTCTCGGCCGGCGTGCCGCCGGCGTCGTTCATGCCCAACTCCACCGACACCACCGTCGGCTTCCACGCGGCGATGTCGTACTCGAAGCGGTCGAGGGTGCTGGGGATGGTGTGTCCGCCGACGCCCGAGTTGCGGAAGGCGAACGTCATCTTCGGGTAGCGGGCGTAGCAGAACGCCTCGAAGTAGTTGGAGTGAAGGTGCTGGGCGGTGATGCTGTCGCCGGCCATCACCCAGATGTCGCCGTCCTTCAGGGGGAAGGCGGAGTCGGCGGCGGGGGCCGGGGCGGAGAGCAGTGCGAGGAGCGGCAGGGCGAGCAGGACGCGGGAGCGCATGGAGAGCCTCGGGCGACGGGAAAGGGAAACCGGCGGCGGCTGGATGGTAACGGATCGCCGCGACGGAGGCCAACAAGAATGACGGGAGGTGAGCGGGCGGGGTAGGCGTGACGGAAGTTGGTGGGATCGGGCGTACCGTGTCGCCGCGAAGCGGC
>JANNQE010001353.1:0-2854 GCA_031441625.1 Planctomycetia bacterium | reverse complement strand
CGAGGTCGTTTGCGTCGGCCTGATCGAGTTCCCGGAAACTGAGACCGCCGCGGTTTGGTGGATCGGGTTGAGTCACTTCGCGCCGGAGTTCGCCGGGCGGACCCTCGCCGACTGCGACGACGAGCAGGAGTTCACGGAAGTGTTCGAGGCCTCGACCTGCCTGGAGACTCACCCGCCGTATCCGGCCCGGTACGCGATCGAACGAGCCAGAACGTTGGCGAGGGAGCGCGGGTTGCCCCTGTACCGAGTGACCCGTTTCACCGACCGCTCCGGCGGACAGAGCTCGGTCTACGAGGAGATCGATTGATCGAGTGTCGCTGGCGGCGAAGGCCAGCGACACTCCGGAAGTCCGCCGACGGCCGGCGAGTATTCTTCGCCGGCACCAGGAACGCCACCAGGTGGCGTTCTCGGCGTCCGCCTGCGGTATCGTAGGCTGCGGTCACAGCGGACTCCCAGCGTCACCTCGGCCTGACGTACGTTACCAGCCCGCCCTTCGCCTCGCCCGTCTTGGCGTCGTGCAGGTGGAACCCGTCCATCCCCGTCAGCCCCAACCGCTTGCCGTCCGGTGAGACCGCGACATTCGTCACGCCCCGCGGGGTCAGGCTCGACACCGACCAACTCACCTCCCAGGTGGACGTATCCCAGCACTGGAACTCATACGGCGGGTTGGGCGGAGCACCTCGCGGGATGGCACGGGCCGCCAGCCGGTCCGCCGGCACATACAGCTTGCCCCCGTCCGGCGACATCGCCAGCGTGCGGATGTAGTCGCTGCGGTTGGCCACCAGCGTGTTCTCCACCTCGCCCGTCTTGCGGTCGATCACCCACAGGTAGCCGTACAGCATGCTGCTCCCCTTCGCCCCTGGGATGGGCACCGCCTCGCCCCCGCCGAGGATCAACTTCTTCCCGTCCGGGGTGTAGGCGATGGCATGCGCCACCGGGTGCGCGCCGGGGGTGATGCGGGGAGTGTCGAACCGCTTTTGCTCCTTGCCGGTGGCCGCGTCCCACTCGATCACCCCGTGGAACCCGTCGTCGTCCGGCTTCTTCTTGTGGCTGGCGTGGTACCCGCCGCTGATGGTCTTCCCGTCCGGGCTGAAGGTGATGGTGTTCGCCAGCAGCGGTTCGTCCGACGCGATCACCCGCCCCGCCTTGCCGGTGGCGGCGTCCCACAGGTGGATGGCCGTCTTCCCGGCGTCTTGGTCGTCGTGAGCGGAGGCGAGCGTCTTCCCGTCGGGCGACAGCACCAACCCGTAACATTTCCCGGCCTTCGCGTCGAGCGGCGACCCGGCTTTCCCGGTCTTCGTGTCCCAGGTGTGAATCGGCCCGTCCATACTGGCGGCGTAGACCGCACCGCCGTCGGGCGAGAACTGAACTGCAAACGACAGCGCCTTCAGCCCTTCGAGGGTGTGCGTCACCTTCCAGGTGGCGGTGTCGTACACCTTCACCTCTTTGGTGTCGCTCCGGACGAGGGCGACCCGCTTACCGTCGCGGGAGTACGCGGACGCCGACACCTGATGATACCCCTTCACCTCTTCCGGTTCCGGGTCGTCGGGCGGTTCCAGGTCGGCCGGCTTCTTCGCCGGCACCGGCAGTTCGGCTTTCGGCGGCTCGCCCGCGGCCGTCGGCCCGAACGCGACACCGACCACTAGTAGGCCGGCCAGCAGCGCGGTCGCGGACTTGAACAGGGTCATAGGGGGAACTCCGATGGAGGCCAGGGAAAGAACGTGTGCCGGCATCGCATCCGTTGCGATCCGCGAGACGGTGAGCGAAACCAGTTTGGCCGGCACCGACGCGACGGCCACGGATGAAAGCGACAGCCCGGCCCCGAGGGTCACGCCCCGCCGGAGGAGGCGGGTGCCGAGCATCGCCCGGGCGCGGGTGAGGCGGTTCGACAGGGTGCCGACGGGGATGCCGAGCCGTGCGGCGGCGGTTCTTCGGCTGACGCCGTCCACGTCACACAGCACCAGCGGTCGGCGCATGTCGGGGGGAAGGGCGTTCAACTCCTCGTCCAGAACCGCCCGCAGGTCGGAGTTCGGCGGGTCGGTCTCCTCCCACGGCTCCTCCACCGAGTCGAGCGGACGCTCGGCGCAGGTCCTCCGGGCGTTCCGCACGCGGGCCTTGCGGGCTACCACGTCGGCGACCCCGCACAGCCACCCCGACACCCGGTCCGGGTTCGTCAGCGATCCCGCCTTTCGGGAGAGCACCACGAACGTGGCCTGGAACGCGTCCTCCAGGAAGTGGGCGTCGGACAGGTGCCGGCGACACCGGGCGTACACGGCCGGGGCGTGGCGGTAGACCAACTCGGCAAAGGCGATGTCATCCCGCTCGGCGGAATAGCGGGCGAGTAGTTCGGCATCGGTGGCGGCCGCGAGGGCGTCGCCCCGCAGGGATGTGCGGAGTCGGGTGACGAAACTGTACAACCCGGCGGACATCGGCGGCCCCCGTTCGGCTCACACACTGTACTGCCGGGAAACAGGCCGGCGCGCCGAAAGGGGGCGGGATTTTCACCGCACCGCGGTCGCAACTCGCCACTCTTTTCGCAGAGACTTGCGTCAGACACATCCATCTCGGGGTGTGGTACACCACTCACCCGCTTGCCGTGGGAGTACAAAGCGACATTCAACCTCCGCAACATGTTGCGACTCGAGGGGTGATCCCACTCGACCGATACTCACACCCGACTCGCATCGAGCCTGGGGAAAAAACCAGGGCCAAACGGGTGCCGTTGCCCCGATCCCAGAGTTTACGCTGCAATTGCAGGTGTTTTGGTTTCTCGCGGTCGGTAACTCACCTCTTTCGGGAGTGGCTGAGCGTGGAGGTACGCTGCATACGCTCGCACCCAAACTTTGCTGAGGAC
>JANNQE010001352.1:0-7111 GCA_031441625.1 Planctomycetia bacterium | reverse complement strand
TGCACGGCGGGCAGGAGCAGGCCGATGAGGATGGCGATGATGGCGATCACCACCAGCAGCTCGATCAGCGTGAACCCACGCCGCGAGCGATTCCGAGTGGGAGAGAACATTTGCACCCCGTAACTGAGAGAATGGAGCGGGGACACAGAGAGACAGATTGTTTATATCTTGGCATGAGGTTCGGCGTCAACCCTCGACTTCTCGATTTTTTCGGAAACGCGACACCTCGGGCGCATTTTCGGCCACCGCGCGACACTGCCACGTGGGTGTTCGACGCGTATGAGTACACTGTCCCCCGGATTACGGGTCGGCCGGTCGAACACAATCCTCTCCCCCACCGATCATGACACTCCCCGTCCTCTCTCATCCCACACAGGTCCAGCAGTCCGCGGCCGGGGTGTCGAACGCCAACGGGGTGCCTCCAGTCTCGTGCCGGATCCCACTGGTGGCGTTCTTGTTCGTCGGGGTGTTCGGCGTTCTGCTCGCGTCGTACCCCGCCCGCAACCTCGACGTGTGGAGTCACCTGGCCGGCGGCCGCGAGTTGTACACGTCGGGCAAGTTCAGCCCCACTTGGATGTACGACGTCGGCACGCACCTCGTCTACTCCGTCCTCGGTGGGGGCGGGTTGGCGGCCGTGAAGGCATTGCTGTGTGGTGGGGTTGCGGTCCTGTTGCTTCGGCTGGGGGCGGTGAGCGGGTGGCGGGTGGCGCTGGCGAGCACCGGCTTGGCAGTGCTCGCCATGAGCCACCGGATGCTGCTCCAGCCCCAAACCGCGTCCGTGATCTTGCTCGCGGTGGGGTTGTGGTTGACCTGCCGCCCGGGGGCGACACGGGCCGGCCGGTTCTGGCCGGGGTGGCCGCTGGCGGTGCTGTTCGTCGCGTGGGCCAACATCGACCACTGGGTCGTCCTCGGCCTGACGGTCGTCGCCGCCATCCGCCTGGGGCAGGCGTTCGACACCCGCACCCGCGGCTCACTCGAGTCCGCACTCCTCCGGTGGGCGGTGTCCACCGCGGCGCTGGTGGCGCTCGCGTGCCTGAGTGTGTCGAATGTGAAGGGGTTGACAATTCCGCCGGAATTGGAGGCGGCACTGGCCCCGTCAAGTTCGGCCGCGGGTGCCGCCCGGACCATTCACTCGCCGTTCGCCACCGACTACTTCGCCCTGTTCGGCACCAACTCGTCGGCCCTGTCTTACTACCCGCTGTTGGCCCTCAGCGGCCTATCGTTCCTGTTGAATGTGCGGGGCTGGCGGTGGGCGTCGTTCCTGCCGTGGGTCCTCCTCGCCGTGGTCAGCGGCGTGGAAGCCCGCGCGGTGCCGTTCTTCGCGGTCCTCGCCGGGCCGGTGACGGCGTGGAACCTTCAACAGTTCTTCGCCCGCCGAGTATCAGCCCCGCCTCGCCGGTGGGTTCGATATGCGGGCGTGGGACTGGCCGGCCTCGTCGCCGTGGCATTTTTACTGGCCGCCTGGCCGGGGTGGCTGCAGACCCCGCCGTACGGGCCGCGGCAGTGGGCGGTGGAAGTGCCGACGGCCCACGAGCGGGGTGCGGAGTACCTCCGCCGGACGCACACCGCGGGGGCATGGGATGCCGACACCCGCTCCTTACACGCCTCGTCCGACGCGCGCGGGGTGTTCGCCTGGTTCTGCCCGGAGGACGCCGCCCTGACCGACGACAAGGTGGTCGCCGCCTTGCGGGACCCGAAACGCCAGCAGGACGCGACGGAGGGGTTGCGGAAGCTCCGTGTGACGCGGGTCGTGGTGTGGGCCGGCGACCCCAGCCCGACCTCGCAAGAGCTACTCAACCGCCTGTTGGCGACCCCGGACGAGTGGCCGGTGCTGCACGTCTCGGGCGGTCTGGTGGTCTTCGGTTGGGTCGATCCGGCCGCACCCGCCCCGCGGGACTACACGCCGTGGGCGGTGGATTTCGACCGGCTCGCGTTTCGCCCGGACGAACACGAGACGGCACCGCCGGTCGCCCCGCACGAGGCACGCCAGTGGTGGGAACAGTTTTGGGTGCCCGCGTACCCGACGCGGCCGCCGGGCCGGGACGAGGCGGACGTACTGCTGCGGCGGGCCGAGTCGGCTCGGATCGCCACGTACAACCGGAAACTGACGGACTGGGAGGCAGGACAACTGGCCGGACTGGTGGGCGCGGCCGGCGGTTGGGCGTGGCCGACAGGAGGCGTCGATGCCGCCGTGCGGGCGACGCTCTTCCACCCGCCGATCCCCGAAGGGAACACCCCCGCACCCCCACAGACGGTCATGACTTTGACCCTGTTGCAGCGGTTCGCCGACGACCGAGGAGCGATCCCGATCGGCGAGGTGTACGCGGCGGTGCGGGCGGCGCGCCGGGCGGTGGCCGAGAACCCGACCGACGCGAACGCCCACCGCGTGCTGGCACAGGCGTACCTGACCCTGATCGAGAGCACGGCGGAGAAGAGGTGGTCCGACCGGGACGGCATCAGCGAACTCCGCCGCGTACGCCAAATCCAGGCCAGCGCCGCCCTGAACAAGGCCGTCGCACTCAACCCCAACCTGGCGCAGGCGCAACTGGAGTTGTCGCGGCTGTACCGCCGGATCGGCTGCCTGGACTTGGCGGCCGAACACCTCGACCAGTTCCGGAAGATCTCCCCCCTGCGGGGCGGCCCGCCGAAGACCGGCGACCAGTCGAAGGCGCTCGACGACGAGTTGGATGAGTTGACCAAACTCGTGAAGTCCCGGAAGGAGAAGTTCGAGTCGGATTCCGCCCGGGCGTCGTTGACGGAGCGCGCCCAACTGGCGGTGCAGATGGAGCTGGGGGGCACGGCCCGCGACCTGTTGCTCAAGTCGGACGTGTCGGCGTTCGGCACCGACGGGGTGAAACTGGAACTCGACCTGCTCCTCCGCACCGGCCGGCCGGACGACGTGCTGAAGTGGACCACTCCGGAGGTCGGCGGCTCGCTCGGCGACCAGATGTATCACTGGACGCTCGCCCGCGCCCACCTGGCGCTCGGCGACTACGAGTCGGGCCATCGGGAACTGGTGGAGATGGTCGGGACGGACGGCAGCCTCGGCGCGTCGGGGGGCGTGGTGGAAGAGGTGGCGTCGGTCGTCGGGAAAGGCGTTCTGGACGGCGTATCCGGCAGCGGCCATCTCGACCAACTCGTGTGGCAGGCCATCAGCCGGGCCGACCTCCAGCAGCGGGTGGATGAGGTCTCCCAGACGCTCGGTCTCCAGGCCAACATGATCACCCTGCGGGGGGTGTTCGCGCTCGAAGCGGGGGACACCCGCCGCGCCCGCGACACCTTCGGGGCCGCCCTGGTGTACTCGCCCAACCCGTGGGGCGGTGGGCAACTCGATTTCAGCGGGCGGCGGGTGGCGCGGGCCGCACTCGCCCTGCTCGACCGCGCCCCGCCCGAACGGTAGCGGTCAGCGGGTGGCCCGGCGGTACCAGTCCGTCAGGGCCGCGCTCTCGCGCGGGTCGGTTTCGAGCGCGGCCGCCGTCCGCGCGACCTTCGCCCCCCCAGCCACATCCCCCTGCTGGTGACGGCTGATGGCCAGGTATAGATGGGCCTCGGCGTGAAGCGGGTGGAACTTCAGTGCCGCCCGGAAATCGGCTTCCGCCTTGGCGGAATCCCCCCGCTTCAGGTGAACGAACCCGCGGGCGATCAGCGGGTCGGCCGACCGCGGGTTCATGGCCACCCACTTCCCGGCCATCTCGACCGCCAGGTCGAACTCGCCGGCGGCGGTCGCCGCTTCGGTAAGGGTGGTCACAGCCGATTCGTCCTCGGGTGCCAGTTGGAAGGCTTTCTTCGCCGCCTTCAACTTCTCCGCCCCCTCGCCCCGCTCGGTCCGGGCCGACGACAGCGCCTGCCACGCCTCGGCGTCGCCGGGCCAGCGGGCGAGCGACTCTTTGAGTCGGCCGAGTGCCGCCCCGCGAGGGTCGCCACGGGCGGCCGCGTCGTTCGGCTGCACCAGCGGGGCGAACCGCGCCAGGGCGATCCCCAGATCCCGTTCCAGTTCCCCCGCGGGGAGTGACCCGCCGGGGCGGAAGCGGACCAGCGGGACGGTGCCGAACGGCAACTGGCGGGTGGCCGGTGTCGCGGAGGGCGTGCGGACGACGCGGTGGTTGGTCACACTGGCGTGGGTGATGTTGCTGCTCGCCGCTTTCGGCATGTGACAGGCGACACAACTGTCCGCCTTCGCCTGCCGCGCGGGGGCCGGGGCCGAGCAGCCGGTCGCCCCCGGCTGCTGGTGGCAGGTCTGGCACTTGCCACGATACACGGCGTCCTTCTCGGCCGCGGCCGGCGACGCGTGCGGGTCGTGGCAACTGGTGCAGGTCAGCTTCCCGCCGCTCTTCTGGAAGCACTGGCTCTGTTCCATCTGCTCGAACTGGCCGACCGACTTGTTCGCCGCGGCGATGTCCGGGTGGCGGACGTACACGCTCACGAACTGGTCGAACGGCAACCCCGGGCGGTACTCGAACGGGGTCCGCCCGCGGCGGTTCACCCGCTCCTGGCCTTGCAGGTGACACTGTTCGCAGACCGCCAGTTGGAGGGCCGCCGACAGGTGTTTCGGGTTGACGATGGACGTGTCCGGTATGCCCATGTTGAGTTTGACGGCCCGCTCGGCCACGTGCAGCCCACCGGGGCCGTGGCACCGCTCGCAGCCGATAGCCACTTGTTGGGCGAACAGGGGTTCGTGGTATCGGTTCAGTGAGCCTGCCACCGGTTCGACGTGATCCACGTGGCAGTAGAGGCAGGGCGAACTGATGGGCCGCTGGAGGGTGCGGCCGATGCGGAAGCCGGGGGAGATGTCCCACCGCTCTTCCGGCCCGAACCAGCTCACCGGCGTCTGCCACACGTGGCCCCCCTCCGTGGTCAGGTACGAGCGGCCCCGCGTGCCCGACCCGATGGCCACCTGCACCGGCAGCACCGCTTCCGGGCGTGTCGCGCTCGCCTCGTCCCGCAACCGCACGCGGTGGGTCAACCCCTCGCCCGACGCCTCCACCTCGAAGTCGAACGGCCCGGACGTGAACGCCGCCGGACCCTTCGCCGGCAGCTTCTCCTTCAGCGAAGTCTGAGCGAGCAACTCCGCCGAACGGCCCATCGGGTGGGCGTGGTACGACTTGCACACCGACCGGTGACACGCCTCACAGGCGGCATCGCCGACGTACTTCACGTCGGGCTTCACGTTGCGGTAGGGGGTGGCATACACCAGCCGCGGGTCGGGCGTCGGCGGGTCGGGGGTGAGTCCGTCCGCGGTCCTCGGCGAGGTGTCGTCGTTCGACCGGGTCAGGTGCAGGTAAGCGAACACCCCGGCGGCCGCCACCCCGGCGACGAGCGACCCCAGCACGAGCCAGCGGAGAGAGCGGCGTGGGCCGGTCATGGGCAACCTCGGTGATGCGGACAGCGGCTCACCGCCGGGTCCGCGCTTCGTTCATCGCATAACTGATAGGCTCGGCCCCGGCCGGCGGGAACGCCGGCTTGCCCGCGTGCCGGTACGCCTCCGGCCGCCGGTGGGCGAGCATCGCGTGCCCGGTGCGGCGGGACTTCTCCGCCCGCAGTTGGGCGATGTCGATGGTCGAGACCACGATCTTCTCGCCGGGGCCGGGGTCGGCCTGACTGAGAATCCGCCCGTCGTAGTCCACAATCATACTCCCGCCGGGCCACGAGAACGGCGGGTAGTGGTGGGCACTCGCCCCCTGGTTGGCCGCCACCACGTAGGCCGTGTTCTCGAGCGCCCGGCAGCGGTTGACCACCGTCCACCAGTCCATCGGCGGGGTGGCCCCCCACGGGTCCATGTACGCGCTCACCCGGATGAGCACTTCGGCCCCTTGCAGGGCGAGTTCGCGGATCGCCTCGGGGAAAAGCCAGTCGTAGCAGATGGCACACCCGAGCACGCCGATCTCCGTCTCGGCCACCGGGAACGGGTTGTCGGGGTAGTTCGGGATGTCGTGCGGGCTGGCGTGGACCTCCCACGGCAGCCACGGGTGCACCTTGCGGTACTTGGACAGCAGCCCGTCCGGCCCGATCAGGCAGGTGGTGTTGAACACCCGGCCGGGGTGCGTCGTATCCACTTCCAGGAAGCTGCCGGTCTGCACGTACACGCCGAGTTCGCGGCACTTCTTCTGGTAGCGGTCGGTCTGCTCGTTCGGCAGTTGAACGGCCAGCTTGTCGGCCAGCTCCTCGGCCGTCTCGTAGATCGGGGCGGCGTGCGCGAACTCGGGGAAAACCACCAGCCGCACGTCGCCGAACGGCCGGTAGCCGATCACAGCCCGGTCGATCATCTGCAACATCCGGCCGACGCGGTCGGGGATGTCGGCTCGCGTGGCCGGGTTGGGGAAGTCGGTCTGGCAGGCGGCGGCCAGGTAGCGGGGCATGGGGCGTCCTGATGGCGAACCCGGCCCGCAAGGGCCGCGGGTGGGTGTCGCCTGTGATTCGCACCCGCCGACCTTGCGGTCGGGATTCGCCAAGAGCGGGTGCGGTTGGTCTCAACGACGGCTTGCGGTATCTTTAACAGTATTCTTCGACTCGTCCATCACCCTTCTCTCCGGGGTCGCCGTGGATCCGTCTCCCGCACCCGTCGTCATCCGCCGGCCGAAGGCCGCCCCCGCCCCGTACGTCCCGGCCATCGGCCCGTGGCTGCGGGTGCTGCTGTGGGTGGTGTTCGCCGGGTTCGCCCTGCTCGGGGCCACCGGCGTTTACCTGTCGGCCGTCCGGGTGCTCAACTTCGCCCTCAGTCCGAACAACTACACCACCCCGTTCGCCCTGTGGGTGTTCTTCGGCCACATCGTGGTGGGTGTGGCCGGCACGCTCCCGTTCGTCGCGTTCGGGGCGTACCACTGGTGGACGGCCCGTAACCGCAAGAACCGGCTGGCGGTCAAGCTGGGCATCCTGCTGTTCGCCGTCGGTCTGCTGGTGGCGGTCACCGGGTTCGCCCTCATCCAACTCGACGGCATGCCACAACTGCCCGAGGGAACGGTGCAGCGGTGGGTGGTGTACGGGCTGCACATCGTGCTGCCGGTGGCGGCGGTGTTCGCGTACATCTGGCACCGGCGGGCCGGCCCGCCGATCAAGTGGAAGCTGGCGTGGGGGTGGGCGGGCGGCGTCGGGGCGATCCCCGCCGTCATGCTCG
>JANNQE010001351.1:0-4361 GCA_031441625.1 Planctomycetia bacterium | reverse complement strand
GGCGGCGGGTGTACCACGGGTTTGCGGAAATCCGCGTCCAGCGACAAGTCCCGTGCGCCAACACCCAAGTTCATGCACCGTTCACCACGCCAACACCGGAATCACGCTGGAGTTCGCAGGATCAGGGCGATTGCACCCGCTCAGAGTGTCTTCGATGGCGGCCCTGAAGGCGGCAAAGTTCGGGTGGTACTTGCCATACACGCTCTTCCGCTTGAGGGACCGCCACAGCCGCTCGATCAGATTCAGGTTGGGCGAGTAACTCGGCAGGTACACCAGGGCGATCGACAGTTCCGCGGCCAACCTCTGCACCACCTTATTCCGCTGGTATCTCGCGTTGTCCAGGACGACCGCCACTGGACCGACCGACCCGACCGCCGCGATCGTCCGGAGCAACTCGCACATGGTGTCGGTGTTCACCACCGTCGTGTTCGTCACCGACACGAAGGCCCGACTGGCCGCGTTCCACGCCCCCAACACGTTGAACCGCTGCGGGCCACTGGCCGCCGGGTGGGAATTGGGGACGGCCGTGGCGGACGGGTGCTACCACCAGATGGACGAGCAGACCTGGGCGGACACCTCCGCCTGCCTGCGGGACAGTTCGTTCCCGCTCGACCGCTGACCTCCCTTCCGAAGGCGATCGCATGAAGACTTTGTCCCGTGTGTTGGTGTTGTGCGGAGTGCTGGCGGCGTTCGCCGCCGCGGGGTGCGGGACGTCCCCGACGTCCGGCCCGTCGGTGACCGAGCGGGTGGGCACGACCGTGCCCAAGCCGCCCTGACTCGTCGGTGTGGACGAGTCAGGGCGGCGGGACGCTCACCCGTTCACCCCGGCCGTGACTGTCCCGGCGGTGGCGTCGCAGCGGCCCTCGGCCTTCGCCTTTGCGGCGGCGGCGGCGGCCACGGCCAGGCGGCCGAACACACCGTCCCACTCGCCTCGCGCCGACTGACGGAACAGCCGCATGGTGGGGTACCAGGGGGTGTCCGGGCGGTCGCGGAGCCACGCCAGTCGGGGGCGGACGGGACGGCCACCCACACCGGCTGCCCCGGCCAACTGCGCGAGCGCCAGTGGGCCAAGACCGCCGCGTCCGTCAGGTTCGGGTCGAGTCGGCTGCCGACGTCCGCCACCCCCAGCCCGACCGCGCCGGGCTCGGTCAACTGGTCCGACCCGACCGATACACCTTCTGTGGGCTGAACAGCTGCTCGCCGGGGGGTGGCCACGCGGGTGACGCGGCCGAGCCGGGCCGGTCACGGGCGACAGTGTATCGCCCGGCGCTGTCTGCACTCCGGCCGGCGGCACCACAATCGTGACAGGATGTTCGCCCCGGTTCACCGCTCTTGGAGCCTGTGATCCAGTCGGCCACTGCTCCGTTCGAGGAGCGAGTGGGTCCCGCAAGGGCTTGCATTCCGGGATCGGGGGGCGCAAAGTGTTCCCGTGCCCCTCGGGAGCCGCCAGCGATGGAACCGTTCGACTGGACCCGTCTCCCCGAACACCTCGAGCAGTGCCACGGCGCGCTCATGGTGGTGTGGAACCGCTACCGGGAGGAGATGACCCGTCGCGGGTTTAACACGGAAGAAGTCGTCAACAGCTTGGAGGCAAGGTGTTGGGAGCGGCGCGCGCAATTCGACGGAACGACGGTGGAAGTGTTCTGCGGCTGGTCACGGATAATCCTGACGAACTGGATTAAGAACGAGCTCGACCGACGGCGGGCCGGTCAGTTCCCGACCTCCTTCGACGCCGGCGACTCCGCCCAACCGCGGCCCAGCCAGGACTACGACTCGTTCCAAATGCGCCTCGTCGGTGAAGCGGCCCGCTCGCGGTTGACGGACGACCAGATCGCGATGTTCGACGCACTCAACGACCACCCGGTCAAAGACGGTGTGATCCGGCCGAAACCGATCCCGAACCGCGTCCGCACCTACCTGGACACGCACCACCCCGGCCTCCGGCAGACGCACCCGGAGTGGGAGGAGAACGCCACGCTCGCGGCGGCTTGCAACGAGGCTTGGGACGCATTCGACAAACACGCGCGCGAGATTTACCATGACCTCGAACGAGGAGAAGGGCCCGGCGAGTGCGCCCCGGAGTAGGCCCCAACTGATCCCGCACGCCGTGCTACAGAATCTGCTCCGCCCCGAGCCGGTGCCGGACTACCCCGCTGTGCCCGGCTTCAGCTACCTGCGGGACACGCCCCCGAAGCGCGGCGGGTTCGGCTACGTCTACCACGCTCGGCAGACGGGAACGGATCAGCCGGTCGCCCTCAAGGTCGCCCACATCCGCGGGTCGTCCGAGGAGGCGAAGCGGCTGGCCCAGTGCCGGGACGCGCACGTCGTCCGGGTGTACGCTGGGGGCGAGTTCGACGGGAGGCCGTGGCTCGCCGCCGAGTGGATGGCCGGTGGCAGTCTCTTCGAACAACTCCAGCGCCCCACCGTGCGGACTCCGCGCCAGTGGGCGGAGGTGTTCACCGCCCTGGCGGACGCCCTCGCTGCCGTTCACGTGGTCGGCATCCACCGCGACATCAAGCCGGCCAACATCCTGTTCGACGAACACGGCACCGCGAAGCTGGCCGACTTCGGTCTCGCCGTGCGGGGTGACACCGCCGGCGGCGGCGGCGGCACTCCGGGGTACTTCATTCCCGAAGAGACTCACACCCGGATCTCGGACGTGTACGCCCTCGGCGTCACCCTGATGCAGTGTCTGACCGGGCAGACGGAACCGGAGAAGGTGCCCACCGACCGGCCCGTCGGGGTGCCGCGAACACTGTACGAGATTGCCAAGAAGTGCGCCTCGAGGGAGCCGGCAGCGCGATACGGGCACGCCACCCAGCCGGCGACGGCCCTCGCCAACGACCTGCGAATGTGGCTCACCCACCGGCCTACGAAGGCGGACCCGCTGAACCCGGTGCGGTGGACCGCCCTATTCGCCCGGTGCTGGTGGGTGCCCCTTTCGGTCGGCACGGTCATCACCACGTCCGCCGTGATCAGTGGCGTCTCCGCGTGGCAGATGGGCGAAGCGTTGCAGCGTGAACAGTTTGCAAACGAGCAGAAGGACTCGGCGACGAAGCGGGAGTTGGTGGCCGTAGCGGCAAGTGACGCGGCGACGAAGCGGGAACTCGCGGTCGTCCAGCAGGGACAGGTCGATCAGTACAGGCGGCAGTTGAAGGCCGCCGCCGAGTTGCTCGCCGCCGGCCGCTCCCCAGAAGCGGTGGAAGTGCTGAAAGGGTGTGACCAGAAGTTGCAGGACGGCGAGTGGAGAGCCCTGTTCGGCCGGTGCGACACACCACTCGAGTCCGGGAAGTTCCCTGTCCGCGTGGTGGCGGTGGCGGCCGATGCGAGCGGGCGACTGGCCGTCGGGTCGTGGGGCGGGGAGGTGTTCCACGGCGCCTGGTCGAGAGACCTGCCGAAGGCCGCGCCGCACCGCGAGCCGGCTGAGCGCGAGTCGCAACGGCTGTTTCTCACCGCCGACGGCGGGCGGATGCTGATCGCCTCGCGCACCCGCACGCCCGACGGGTTGGCGACGGTCGTCATCGTGAACCGACAGTCCGGCGTTACTCTCCGCGAGAACCTGATCCGCTCCGAGTACCCGGACGGCGGGCCGGCCGAACCGGCCCTGTCACCGGACGGCAATACGCTCGTCTTCCCAGGGGCGCTGGGCGAACTGAAGGCGGTGGCCGTGGCCACCGGAACGGTGCGCACGATGGCGGAGAAGATGCCGCCGGTCTCGGCCCTCGCCTGGCGGGACAACGACACCGTCGCGGCGAACGTGGAGAACGAAGTACGGCTGTGGAAGGCGGGTGAACCGATCGCGACCGTGAAGACGGGGCCGCTTCGTTCGCTGGCGTTCACCGCGGACGGCACGATGCTGGGCGTGGACGCGGCCGGCGAATTGGTAGTTCGTCCGGCGGACGGCACGGCGGTGGTGTTCCGCCAACCGCGGGCCAACCTCCGCCGCGTGCTGGCCGCCCCCGGCCGCTCGGACCTGTTCGCCACCGAGGGCGAGACGGTGACGGTGTGGACGATGACGACCGCGGGGGGCAAGGGCACCAGCACCCTCACCCCCCGCGATCTTGCGGGCACAACGGCGGCGTTCCACCCGAACGGCACCAAGATTTTCACCGGCAACACTGATGGCACCGTGCGGGAGTGGAACGCCACCGTCGGGCGGTAATTTTCGACTGCCGCGGGGGATAATTACTTCAGTTGGTAGATCGTTTCTTGTTTGTCCCAGCGGGTGCCGTTGCCCCGATCCCAGAGTTTACGCTGCAATTGCAGGTGTTTTGGTTTCTCGCGGTCGGTAACTCACCTCTTTCGGGAGTGGCTGAGCGTGTAGGTACGCTGCATACGCTCGCACCCAAACTTTGCTGAGG
>JANNQE010001350.1:0-1599 GCA_031441625.1 Planctomycetia bacterium | reverse complement strand
GGGCGTGCCCGTCCTCACACGGGACCACGTCGAGGGCCAATCCCAGGGCCGGGTCGAGGACCACCAGGGTGTGACCCGGCAGCGGCCCGGCGACCACGTCCCGCAGCGGCTTGAGCCGCCGTTGGGTCTTGCCCAGGTGGTTCCCGTCGAGCACCTTCACCCGGTAACCGGGGAGCAGGTCCGCCTCGGCTCCGCCCATCGCCCGTATGACCGGCCCGAGCCGGTCGGCCGTGTGCCGGACCAGATCCCGCCCGGCGACCGCCGGAACACGGGCCAGGCGGGCGTACACGGCGGTGACGTTCACCGGGATGTGGTCCTGGGCCTGGTACGCGGCGTGGACCGACGGTTTCACCCGGCACACGACGGTGGCCATCAGATCGACGCAGGTGGAGAACAGGAGTTCCCGGTCGTTCCGGTGCCTGACGGTGCGGACGAACAGGTCGTCCAGAGCGGTTGGGCGGAGGGCGTACTCGAACGCCCCGCGAACCGCGACCGCCATCGGGCTGTGGGCGATGAATCGCTCCAGAACGGCGTCCATCAACATCCGTGTCACCCCACGAGCATCACACAACTACCCTCCCCATAGGCTATTGGGGAAGATGCCTGAGCGTGAAGAGGGATGGGTGGAAGAAGCCCTCCGCGTCGCCACCACGGCCGGATACCCGGCCGGCTGGCCTCACGTCGAAAAGTCGCACCCGCAGCCGATCACCGCGTCCGCGAATGACCGCCGGCCGAGCACCCGCCTCTCGCTCGTCGGCGGCAAGTCGATCCTGGTGGCCGTGAGCAAGAAGGACGGGGGGGTGGGGTTCGGCCACTGGTACACCGCACTTTCGGAGGCGATGCCGGCGAAATCGGTTGTCGGTGCGGTCGTCGTGTGGCCGCGGGCGCAGCTCACCGCCAAGAGCGGGGCGAGCCTGTCGGCGTACAAGAAGAACGTATCCGAGGGGAGGATTCGCCCGTTCGCACTCGACGACAATGAAGCCACTTTCCACCAGATCGAAACCCTTCGCCAACTCGTGCAGGTGGCGAAGACGGAGAAGCTCCCACTCGGCGCCGAATCCGTGGACGAAACCCGCTGCCGCGAGCTGGCCGTGCAGACCGGGGTGATCGCCAACCTGAAGCTGTTCGACTTCGTGTTCAAGGACTGGCCGGGCCTTACCGCGCCCGCACCACCGCCTGGACCCGTCGCCCAGCCGGTCGTGCCCCCCCCCTCGTGATGACGCCGCCAATCAGGAGAATCACGCCGACCCTCTTCCCCAACCCGCCGCCGGTCGTGCCCCCGCCCGTCACCCCGGTCGCCCCGCCCGCTGTGACGGCCGAACCGGCTCTACCCGAGTGGGTGGACACGATGCTCAAGAAGGCCGCCGAGTACCTGAAGAAGAAGGGCCAGCCCGTTCATCCGGCCGGTGCCGTCATCGGGCCGACGTTCGTCCGCCTGAAAGTGGAGCCGCGGGGCGACTGAAGCTCCCCAGGGATCGTGGACAGTGGGAAAGCGGTGTATCCTCAACTGACCAGGAGACCCACCGATGACCAAAGTGCGTGGCCAGTACCCGCCGGAGTTCAAGCTCCGTGCGGTGGCGATGATGACCGACCAGGGGC
>JANNQE010001349.1:0-3140 GCA_031441625.1 Planctomycetia bacterium | reverse complement strand
GCCGCGTACAGCAGCTTGTAGTCGCGGGCGGCGGTGGCGAACGGCACCACCGCGTTGGCGATCCCGTGGCCGATGAACACCGGCAACTGCCGCAGCGCCTGCGGGCGGAAGAGCGGGCTACCGGCCACCGCCCGCGGCATCGACCCGTTCAGGGTGATCAGCCCGG
This sequence comes from Planctomycetia bacterium, assembly GCA_031441625.1. Taxonomy (GTDB): domain Bacteria; phylum Planctomycetota; class Planctomycetia; order Gemmatales; family Gemmataceae; genus JALHQU01. The sequence goes on along the minus strand of JANNQE010001349.1, from coordinate 2,974 downwards.
CCACCTTCTCGGCCAGGGCGAACGCCGACCGGTACGCGGCCGTCGCCCCCTCGCACACGCCCACCAGGAACACCCGCTCGGTGTGGATGTGGCAGGTGCGGCGGACGTTCTCGACCGCCCGCATGACGTGCTCGTTGATCCGCTCGGTGTGCGTGTCGTCGTTCCCCCACCCGCACGACAGTTGGCCGTCTTCCCGCACGCCCAGCAACTCCGGCCCGCGGATACTCACGGCCACGAAGTTCCGCCGGCTCAAGTGTGGCATCAGGTCGAGCACCTGCTCTTCGTTCCCGCCGTGCGGGTGGAAGAGCACCAGGCACGGGTACGGGTAGCGCGGCTCGTAGGCGTCGGGCAGGAACGTCCGGCACATGACCGACGACGGCAGGGACGGGGCGGGTGCGGGTGCGGGTGCGGGATCGGCGTCGAATCCTTCCGCCGGGCGGTCGAGCCGCCATTTCGATCCGGTGGGGGCCATGGGCATCCTGACTTCTGGTAGTTGTGGGCGGTCTGCCGGCGGACGGGAATGGGGCAGGCAGGCCACAGGGCGAGGTCGTCGGCCGCGAGATGGGGTCGGGCCAGTCGCGGAAATCTATTTCGCATCATCCACCGGGTCAACAGAGACTTGAAGTGGAATCCCTGGAATGTGTCGGTTTCACCCGCACCGCTACCCGGTTGCTCCGGATGGGCGGGATGGGTCGGGCGCGGGGGAATGGGTAGTTCTCTGCGCGTTAACGGATCACCTGAAAATGCAGGGGGAAGACCGGCGGCAAAGTCGGCGCAATCGGCACAGCCCGCCGAAACGGTGCGGTCTTCTCAAAATTGTGGCCACTCCTGCTGAAGTGCTGAATCGACCCGGCCGGAGTGCCCTGCGTTCAACTTGGCGAGCCGTGCTCCGTGAGGAGCCGGGTACTATTTTCAACCCGGCTCCACACGGAGCACGGCTCGCCTTCTCAAACACGAATCACCCCACGCTCGGCCAGGTGGTTCAGAACTGCGGCGACGCCCACTTCGACCGTCACCGCCGCCATGTTGACCGTCAACTCCGGACTCAGCGGAGGTTCGTAAGGGTCGTCGATGCCCGTGAAGCTCATCCCTTTGCCGTTCGCCACCGCCTCGCGCGCCTGCTTGTACAACCCCTTCGGGTCGCGCGCCTCGCAGGTCTCGATTGGGGTGTTCACGAACACTTCAATGAACGGCAACGGGCCGGAGTTGTTGGCTGCGTGAATGGCACGGGCCGCATCGCGGTCCTTGCGATACGGGCTGACGAAACTGGCGAGCGCGATCACCCCGGCGTCGGCCATCAGCTTGGCCACCTCGCCGATCCGCCGCACGTTCTCCTCGCGGTCGGCGGCACTAAACCCCAGGCCGAAGCGGGCGGCCTGCTCGGGAGCGTACCCGCGGGTGTCGGCGAGAATTTTCGGCCCCGCGTTCAGCCCGAAGCGGATGTTGTCGCCGTCCAGCACATACGCCGCGTGCCCCCGCCGCACGAGCACCTGTTCCACCGCCACCGCCAGCGTGCTCTTCCCGCTCCCGCTCAGCCCGGTGAACCAGACCGTCGCCCCGAACTGGTGCAGCACCTGCTGCCGCTCGTCGCGGGTGACGCCGCCGGCGTGGTAGGTGATTTTGTCGGGATCGAACATGGTGGGGCCGCAAGAGGTCCCAGGGTTTGCACCCAGGGCTATTGACTGTGGCCCCTTCGGGGCTCAGGGCAGGTTTTCAGCCCCGAAGGGGCCACAGTCAATAGCCCTGGGTGCAAACCCTGGGTACTCGTTGTGAAATCTGGAATTCACTGCACCCGGAACGGGATCGGCTTGCTCACGCTCCGGCCGGTGCGGGGGTCGCGGACTTCGAACGTGACCGTGTACGCCCCCGGCCGGGCGGGCGTTTGCAGCACGGCGGCCAGGAAGTAGTCGCGCACCGGGCTGCGGGTGAACTCGCTCTTGCTGGTGGTGCTCTTCGGGCCGAGCGCCTTCGTCTTCACGTCCTGAATTTCGAGGGTCTGCCCGAACTCGTCCGTCACCCGCATCTCGCACTCCAAGAGGGTGCGGAACCCTTCCACCCCGTCGGATCGCACGTCCGGCAGGCACGGCACGTTCTCCAACTCGACGTACACCGAGTAGAGCGACCCCTTGCGGAGGCCGTTCGGGTCGGCGACGGGCGTGTACATTCCGAACCTGTCCACCGCCAGGCACACGACCGCCTTCCGCACGCCGAACCCGGTCCGCTTGAGGATGGTGGCGGCGGCGGCCTCGAACTGCCGGGCGAGGGCGGTCGCCTCGTCCGCGTTGCCCTTCTCCAGCTTCGCCTTCGACGCCTGCACCACCGCCGGGATGAGTTGCAGCAGCAGCTCCTGGTTGGTCGAGTCGAACGCCTCCAGGTGCTTGACGGCTTCGTCGGGCCGGTTGTCGTGGAACGCGCGGAAGGCGAACACGAGCGGCGACGGCGGGTCGGGGGTCAAATTGGGAACGACTTCACCGACCTCGACGGGCGGCAGCTTGCCGGGCGGATCGGGCGGCGGGTCTTCGATGGGCGTTTTGGTGCGGACGACGGTGGACACCGGGTGCAGTGCGATCCGCTCGCCGGGTGTCATGCTGGCGAACTCGTCGCCCGACCGGGCTTTGCTCGTGGTGGTTTTCACCGGCGGTGGCGGGAACGGTTCGACGGGCGGGCGGAGGGGCAACAGCGGGCCGTTGCCCCCGCACGCCGGCAGCGCGAGCAGGACCACCGGGGCGAACGCGAGCAGCAGCCAACGGCGAACGGGCATCCACCACCTCACGGCGAACCGGGCGGGGGTATAGCGTCCGATCCGAGCGGGGGGAAGGGCGAAAGGCGAGCGGGGTGCCCCTGGAGATTTTGGCGGGTGGTTTTTTGGCACGCGAGTTACGCGGCGGTCCAGAGGGCGTCCCAGGCGGGGGTGTCGAGCAGGGCCACCAGTTCGACCAGCGGGCCGACGTGCCGCACCGTCCACTTCGCCCCC
>JANNQE010001348.1:0-3804 GCA_031441625.1 Planctomycetia bacterium | reverse complement strand
GGCGGCGGGTGTACCACGGGTTTGCGGAAATCCGCGTCCAGCGACAAGTCCTGTGCGCCAACGCCCAAGTTCATGCACCGTTCACCACGCCAACACCGGAATCATGCTGGAGTTCGCAGGATCAGGGCGATTGCACCCCCTTCGGGGTGGCGATGAGGAAGTCGATGTACGCGTCGGCCTGAACTTTCGGGGCATTCATGACCGAGCGTAGGTCCGGAATGACCGCCGCGCAAGCCGAACACCCCCAACTGCGTAACACCTAAGATTCTTCCATCCGATATGACGATCAAACGATTATGAGCCGAGCATGCGGTCTGACTGAGTGCTATTTCCTGGCCTTGCCTCACACACCGCATATCCGGCAGATTGCACCTTCACACCAGGCTCCGCGGCGGCACCACCATCCCCGGCGGCAGCACCGCCCCGGCCGCGATCACGCATCCGACCCCCACGTCGCACCCGCTCAGGATCGTTGCCCCCATGCCGACGAGCGTGTCGGCCCCGACCCGCGCCCCGTGCAGCACCGCCGCGTGCCCGGCCACCACCCCGGCCTCGATCACCTGCGGCACGTCGTAGTCGCAATGCACGATCACGCCGTCTTGCAGGTTCACGTTCTCGCCGAGTGTGATCGGTGCCACGTCGCCGCGCACGACCGCACCGAACCACACGTTCACGCCCGCGGCGGCCCGCACGTCGGCGGTCACGACGGCGGTGTCGGCGGCGAGGATGCCGGACGGCAAGCGGTGGAAGCGGGGCATAGGTGTAGAACCGGGAACGCAGTGACCGGGTGCGTGACAAACCACCCGGTCACTGCGTTCCCGGTTCCATTTGTGAAGTCACTTCAGCAGCGGCCCGAGCACCGCATTCCACTTCTCGTACCCCTTCGGCGACAGGTGCAGTTGGTCCTTCACGAAGTATTCCGGATCAGGCATCCCGTCGGTGCCGAGTAGCACGGTGCCCACGTCCACGTACTTCAGGCGTCCGTCCTTTCCGCACGCCTCCTTCACCAGGGCGTTCGCCTTCTGCTGCGTCTCGTACTTCTTCCACCGGCTGCCGCTCGGCTTCACCGACAGGAAGAGCACCCGGCACTTCGGTAGCTTGGCGTGAACGGCGGCGGCGAACGCGGCGAAGTCGTCCCGCACCTGCTCGGGCGTGCGGTTCTGGGCGATGTCGTTGTCCCCCGCGTAGAACACGACCGTCTTCGGTTCGAGCGGCACCACCAGCCGGGGCACGAAGAATGTGCAGTCGGGAATCTGCGACCCGCCGAAGCCGACGTTCGCGGCCGGCAGGTCGGGGAACGCCTTGGCCACGTCCCACAGGCGGACGGACGAACTGCCAGCGAACACCACCCCGCCCTTGGCCGGCGGCTTGTCGGCCAACCGCTTCTCGATGCCGCGGATCTCGGCCTCCCACCGCAGGTACTTGAGCGGCGGCTGCTGACACTGGGAGGTGAGCGCGGCGGCGACGATGAGGGGGAGCATGGGCGATCCTGGCGAACCCGGCCCGCAAGGGCCGCGGGTGAGTGGGGTTGGTGGCTGGCACCCGCGGCCCTTGCGGGCCGGGTTCGCCGATCGGGTCACTTCTTCGCCGCGAACCGCTCGGCCACGGCGTCCCAGTTGACCACGTTCCACCATGCCTTCACGTACTCGGCCCGCACGTTCTTGTACTTCAGGTAGTAGGCGTGCTCCCACACGTCGATGCCCAGGATCGGCGTGCCGCTGGCGTCCATCAGCGGGTTGTCCTGGTTCGGCGTGCTGCTAATGGTCAGCTTGCCGTCGCTCGTCTTCACTAGCCACGCCCACCCGCTGCCGAACCGCTTCACCGCGGCTTCGCCGAACCCCTTCTTGAAGTCGTCCACGCTCTTGAACGCCGTCTCGATGGCCTTCAGCAGGTCGCCCTTGGGCGCGCCGCCCTTGGGCGACATGACTTCCCAGAAGAAGGTGTGGTTCCAGTGCCCGCCGCCGTTGTTCCGCACGGCCGCTTGCGCCTTCTCGGGCAGCTTCTTCAGGTCGGCGAGCAGCGTTTCGAGCGGCTTGCCGACGAAGTCGGGGGCGTCCTCCTTCAGCGCCTTGTTCAGGTTGGTCACATACGCCTGGTGGTGCTTCGTGTGGTGGATGGTCATCGTCTCGGCGTCGATGCTCTCTTTGAGCGCGTCGTAGTCGTACGGCAGCTTGGGCAGGGTGAACTCTTTCGGCGCGTCGGCGGCGCGGGCGACGGCGAACAGGGCGGGCACGGCGACCAGCCCGGCGGCGGTGCGGAGGGCGTCTCGGCGGGTGAGCGGCACGGTGCGATCCTCACGGGAGGGGCGGGGGAAGCGCGACACGGGAACGGACCGATCCGCCCCGTTGCAGTTATACCAGATGGGGTCGCCCACGTTCACACGCACCCCCAACTTCCGACATTCCGCGCGGAAGCCCGCTTGCACCCGCCGCCGGACACGCTATACCCCGCTCGAATCTCTTCACACCCACGGACGGGAGACCGGGCATGGACGCCCCACTCGGCTGGCGGCTGCTGGCCGCCCCACTCGTCGCCGCGCTCGCCGGCAGCGGGTGCGGGATGCTCAGCCACGAGGCCGACCGCCAGGTGGAGGAGTCGTTCGCCGACCCCTCGCTGCCGGTCCGCCGCGGGCAAGCCCCCGACGGCCCTCGCGCGCCGACCGGCCTGCCGCCGGCCGAGCGGCCGACACTGCCCGTGCCCGCCCGCCCCGACGCGCCCGTGGTCACGCTGTCGCCGACGAAGGCCGACGCGCCGGTGGTGCCGCTCGACACCGCCCCGGTCCCGCCGGGGGTCGTCACCCCGGTCGGCGGGGCCGAGGTGCGGCCGGCCGCCGAGAAGGCCAACTCCGCCGTCCGGCCCATCGCCACCGTCGGCGCGGACAACTTCATCAGCGACGAGGAAGTGTCGCTCATGATGAAGCAGCGGGCGATGGACTACGTGATGCTGAAGGGCGACGAGCGGGTGAAGAAGGAGCGGGAGGTGTACAAGGAGGAGCTGAAGCGGCTGATCGACCGCGAGCTGATCCTGACCGAGTTCGTCGGGCGGTTGAAGAAGAACAACCCCGGCGCGGTGCCCGACCTGTGGGAGCAGGCGGGCAAGATGGCCGACGCCCAGATCCGCACCCGCCGCACCGCGCTGAAGTTCAAGACGGACGCCGACTTCAACGCCGAGTTGACCAAGCAGGGCATGGACCCGAAGCTGTTCCGCCGGCAGATCGAGCGGCAGTCGCTCATGCAGACGTTCCTCGGCATGGTGCTGAAGGACAAGACCGGCACGCCCACACTCGCCCAGGTGCAGGACTACTACGCCCGCAACCAGGCCGAGTACAAGACGGACGACTCACTCAAGTTCCAGCATCTGTTCGTCAGCACCTCGCGGTTCAACTCGGCAGACGAGGCCCGCAAGCGGGCGGAGGAGCTGTTCAATGCCGCCCGGAGTGGCACCGACTTCGTCAAGCTGGTGAAGGAGCACGGGCACGGCGACAGCGTGCTGCGGGACGGGGCGGGCATCGGCGAGAAGCGGGGCGAGATCCAGCCGCCCGAGTTGGAGAAGGTGATCTGGGACATCAAGGCGGGCAACTTCAGCGGGGTGCTGCCGTCGGAGAACGGGTTCCACGTCATCCGCGTGTTGGAGCGCCAGGTGGCCGGCGCCCGCCCGCTCGACGAGAAGATGCAGACCGACATCCGCAACAAGCTGGCCGATCAGGCGTTCAAGGCCGAGGTGGACAAGCTGACCGCCCAACTGTGGCGGCAGATCGGCGTGACGATCGTCGAGAACCGATAAGCCGGTGAACCGGCGGCGTGA
>JANNQE010001347.1:0-4252 GCA_031441625.1 Planctomycetia bacterium | reverse complement strand
CCCCCCCCCCCCCCCCCCCCCCCCCCCCCCCCCCCCCCCCCCCCCCCCCCCCCCCCCCCCCCCCCCCCTTCCCCCCCCCCTCACCCGCCGGGTTCACTGCGTTCACTCCGGCGACCTCTCCCCAGCGGGGAGAGGTGCGTGTGGTTGAACCCCTCGCTGAAGTTGCAACTCTCCTAGAGGCCGCAAGACAATCCACTCGCCGTTCGCCCGGTCTACTTTCAATACTTCGGCACGGGGAACAGGTTCACGCCGTCGAACAGCCGCTGCACCTGCGGCTTGCCGTCCTGGCCGATGACCGGCTTCTGATTCTTATCCCGCAGCTCGAACGTCAGCCCGAGCAACTCCTGTTGCAGCTTGAGCAGTTCCGGGTCGTCCGGGCTGTCGAACTGGCCGACGGTCACGATGCTGCCGTGCGTGTGGTGCAGGACGAACGTCTCGAACGGGTGCGGCTTCATGCTCTTGTCTCGCAGCGCCCGCGCCAGCGCCTCGGACTCCACCTCGATCGCCTTGATGCGGTCCAGGCCGGTGCTCCCCTTCTTCTTCATGTCGAACACGCTCCGGCCGTCGCCTTCGGTGCTCGCCCGCGAGGTCGGCATGGTGTACGACTTGACGGCCAGCGTCCACGGCTTCTTCACCGCCAGCAAGCTGTTCTCGATGCCCTCGTTCAGCTTCACCACGAACGGGTCGAGCTTCGCCTTCTCCTCCATGTTGGCCTTCGCCGCCGCCGGGTTGGGCACCACCATGCTCGACGGGTACGGGTTCAGGGACTGGGAGGTCGCCTTGAACTCCTTCTGGCCGGTCTTCGAGTCGGTCTGCTCGCCGCCCACCAGCCCGGCGTCCATCAGCCGCTCGTCCTTCGGGGCCGGCCACTTCTTCACCGTCGGCAGGTTGGCCCGCGCGTCGTCCATCGTCTTGAACCCGCCGACGAACACCACCCACTGCTCGGGCGTCTCGTGGTACGGGCGGGGCACCTTCACCGTCGCCATCGTCGGCTTGAAGATCGAGCCGTTCGCCTCCGCCTCCCGTTTGATCTGCTCCTGGAGCTTGTTGAACGGATCGACCTTCTCGTTCTCCCGCTTGCGGATGGCCTCCAGTTGCGCCTGCTCCGCCTTCCGCTCCTCGGAGTTCCGCTCGAACAGGAGCGACTGGATGCCGTGCGTCTTGCGAATGTCCTCGGCCAGCATCTCGGCCTTCTGCCGCGAGTCGGGGCCGGCGTAGCTCTTCACCATGATCATCCACCCGCCGTGCTCCGCCGTCACCGCGATCTTGCTCGGAGCCGCCTTCGCGTCGATGCTCGTGGCCACCGGCTTGTTCGGCACCTTCCGCACCGGGTCGAGTGTGAACCCGTTGAGCAGCGACTGGGCGGGCGCGGGGGCCGACGTGCCGCCGGCCGGCACGATGCCGCCGGGCAACTGCGGGGCGGGGGCTTTCGGGGTGGCTGGCGAACTCGGCGGCACCGGCAGTCGGTCGGATGCGAACTGGGCGAACCCGGTCCCGGTGATGGCGACCGCGCACACCCCCGCCAGCAGGCTCTTCCGCATGGCCCGTCCCCCCGTGGCTGAAAACTTGACTGAATTCGCTCGGGGGTATACCGACGGGTGCGGCGGAACGCCAGAGGAAAAGTGCGGGTGTTCTGCGGCGAACCCCGGCCGCAAGGCCGGCGGGTGCAAGCCGGTCATGACCGAGCGGCGGACGACGAGAACCCCGGCCGGTTCCCGTCGTCCGCCGCACGCCATCGACCGACGTGCGGTCACTTCGTGGCCACGTCGGTCTTGTCCGACTTGACCGCCGCGATCAGCTTCTCGAACGACTCGGCGCTCGCGTCGCCGGCCTTCACCAGCACCCGTTTGTCTTCCGTCACCACCTTGCCGTCCACCACCACTTCGGCCTTCAGGTCGTAGTAGAAGGTCTTGCCGGCGGGCAGTTCCGGGGTGTGGAAGTTGCGGCTGGTGGAGTCGCCCTTCACCAGGTTGCCGTCCACGTACAGCTTGGCCGTGGCGGGCAGTTCGACCGTCAGGCGGGCGGGGGCCGCGGCCGGCTGCGACTGGGCGGCGCGGTACTCGGCCGAGTGGTCGATGGTGACGGTCGGCACGGTCGGGGCGGCGCTCCCCAGGCCGTCGATGATGCCGCTGCCGATGACCGGCGGGTACGTCACGCCCTGGTGGAAGTCGGCCCCATAGTACACCGCCCCGCCGGTACCGAAGCACGAGCCGGAGCCGTACCCGAACGGGGTGGGCGACTGGTACGAGGTGCCGTAGCAGGCCGACCCGGTACAGGACGACCCGTAGCAGGCCGACACGCCCGAACTGTAGCAGCCGCTGCCGTAGCAGGCCGAGCTGTGGCACCCGCTACTGGAGCTGGAGCTGTAGCAGCCACTGCTGTAGCAGCCACTGCTGTAGCACGACGAGCTGTAGCAGCCGCTGCTGTATCCCGAACTGTAGCAAGCCGAGGCGTGGCAGGCCGACCCCTGGCACGAGCTGTAGCAGCCGCCGCCGAACACGCCGGCCAGCCGCGCCCGCACCCGCGGGAAGAGGGGGAACACGCTCGACCGCCCGCCGCCGTAGCACGACGAGCCGAAGCAGGAGGAGGTGCCGCCGCACCCGCCGCACCCGCCGCACCCGGCCGACACCACCGCGCCGGTGCAGCCGCCGCACCCGCCGAGGCAACCGTAGCCGAACCCGGCGACATCCGGGGTGGCGGTCAGGGCGGCCATCAGAACCATGCTGTACATCAATGGACCTCGTTCGATAGGTGACGACGGCACCCGCCGCCGCGACAAGCTAGGGGAGATGGTAAGTCTGGGGAATTGAGTCGTCAAACGGCAAATGGCAAAGCTGGTCAAAGTGTGCGGGTTGACGCACCGGCAGAACCGGCATGACGGGCCGAACAGGAAGATTGACTCAAGTCGAGTACACAGTCGGGGTGTGTGGCTGAAAGGAAGCAGAGCCCCACCCGCCGGGTTCGCTCCGCAGACCGGAGACTCCCCCGCACCAGGACTACGCTGGGAAACGGGAGTGGGCAGATGGGGAGTGGGGCTTCCACTCTTGAAGTGTGGGTCGGGACAGTCGCCGCACGCTCCGCGGGCGGGCGCGTTGTGCCTACGGGGGCAAGCCGTTGGCGACCGCCCGCGGAGCGTGCGGAACACGTCAGCCGGCGGTCGCCTTCAGCGCGTCCAGCGCGGCGGCGTAGTTCGGCTCGTTCGTCACCTCGGGCACGTACTCCACATACGTGACCGTGCCGGTGTGATCGAGCACGAACACGCTGCGGGCGAGGAGCGACAGCGGCAGCCCTTCGAGCAGCACGCCGTACCCGGTGCCGAAGCTGTGGTCGTGAACGTCGCTCAGCGTCTGCATGCTCTTGATGTTCTCGGCCGCGCAGAACCGCTTCTGGGCGAACGGCAAATCCAGGCTGACGGTGTAGCACGCCACCTTGTCGCCCAAATCGGCCAGGCCGTCCTCGAACTTCTTCGTCTGCGTTCCGCACACGGGCGTGTCGAGCGACGGCACCACGCTGAACAGGCGGGCCTTGGCCGGCGTGTCGGCGAGGGTGACGGCGGTCAGCCCGCTCAGGCACTTGAAGTCCGGGGCCTTGTCGCCGGGGATGAGCTTCGGGCCGACCAGTGTTTTCCCCTCGCCCTTGAACGTGACCGCGTTTTCCCGCTTCTGCATGACGGCTCTCCGGTGTGGAACAGGCACCGGCTTCTTATACGCGATGTGGGGCGAGATTTCACCTTGCCGTGGGTGTGGCACTCGAACTCGTCACCCCACCCCCGCCCCAGATTTGTTCGCCCGAAGCGCGAGCGAGGGGCAGTCACCTCTGGGTTGCGCAAAGTTGACTTGCCCGACGCTCGCCAACGTCCTGCAAGGGTGCCGCAAGTGGTGTCTGGTGAACGAGTTGACGTTCCGGGTCGTCTCACAGTTGCCACACGAAGGGACGAGCCATGGAACGCCAACTCCGGCCGCTCCCGTACCACGAACTGCGGGCGGTGGGGCGGGAGGTGCGACAGAAGTACGTGCAGCGACAGCCGTGGGTGATCGCCGCCGTCCTCCTGCGGGCTGAAGTCATGCCAGGTTGCAGTGATCTGCTGCTGTAGCCGGCCTCTGTGAGGCCGGTCGGGTGCAATCGCCCTGATCCTGCGAACTCCAGCATGATTCCGGTGTTGGCGTGGTGAACGGTGCATGAACTTGGGCGTTGGCGCACAGGACTTGTCGCTGGACGCGGATTTCCGCAAACCCGTGGTACACCCGCCGCC
>JANNQE010001346.1:0-5887 GCA_031441625.1 Planctomycetia bacterium | reverse complement strand
CCTAACACTACAGCGCGGGTAGTACCCGCCATCAGGGCGTAATCGCCTGCCAGAACAAGGCTTGCGGCGGCGTGACAATTTGGGCAAATGACGCCGCATAGCGAGGCGAATCCTGCCCAAACTCAACCTTGGCAAGCTGTTGCGACACCCACTGCCAAACTATCCGCGCTGTAGTGCTAACATGATCGGCCGTCGTCTCGACCGGATGGCGGACGGAGCGAGCCGTTCTTGCTCTATTCGTTGACGCCCACGTCCCGAGTTTGGAAAGACACCATGCGTTTGAACCTCTCCGTCGAGTCGCTCGAAGACCGCTCGGTGCCGGCCAGCTTCGGCATCCCGTGGCAGGACACGAACCTGACGCTCAGCTTCGCCCCAGACGGCACCTCCACCGGCGGGGCCACGTCGACCCTTTTCGACTCGTTGAATCAAGTGCGGTCGCAGGACGAGTGGCAGCGGGACATCCTGCGGGCGTATCAGGCGTGGGTGAAAGTGGCGAACGTGAACGTGGCGGTGACAGCCGACAGCGGCGACCCGCTCGGGGCGGTCGGGCGGTGGCAGGGCGACGAGCGGTTCGGCGACGTGCGGATCGCCGGGGCGGACCTGGGCACGAGCGTGCTGGGCATCGGCACGCCGGCCGATCCGGGGCTGGCCGGCACCCGCGCCGGCGACGTGCTGTTGAACACCGGCTTCCGGTTCGACGGCAGCCCGTACGACCTGTACTCGGTCATGCTGCACGAAGCCGGGCACACGCTCGGCGTCGGCAACAGCACCAACCCGAACGCGGTCATGTCCACCCAGTTCAACGGCACCCGTACCGGACTGCACTTGTCGGACGTGACGGCCGTGCGGGCGCTGTACGGCGCGCGGCCGGCCGACCTGTTCGAGCGCGGCGGCGGCAACAACACCACCTCCCACGCGTTCCACATGGGCGGGGCGACGGCCGGCTCGCCCGACACCGTGCTGCTCAACTTCGCCGACCTGACCACGGCGACCGACACCGACGTGTACAGCTTCGTCACCCCCGGCGTGGCGGCCAACGGCGACCACAACACGACGGTGAAGATCCAATCGGCCGGGCTGAGCCTGGTGAACGCCCGCCTGGTGGTGTACTTCCTGGAGGACGGGCAGGAGCAGGAGGTGGCGAACGCCACCATGAACCCGGACGGGTTCACCGGCGGGGAGGCGAGCGTGACGTTCGACCCGAACGACGACGCCGGCCCGCGGCGGTACTACGTGAAGGTGCAGAAGGCCGACGGCACGGCGTTCGACGTGGGCAAGTACGCGCTCGGCGTGTCGTTCCGCGACCCGAACGACGACGACGATTTCGGCCAGCAAGACCTGAACGACCTGGTGGGCGGGCCGCGGCCGGTGCTGGTGAACGCCGACGGGAACGCGAACAACACGATCAATTCCGCCACCCGCCTCGCCCCGACGAGCGTGAGTACCACCCTGCCGAACAGTCGGTACGCGGTGCAAGGCAGCCTGACCTCCACCGCCGACGCCGACATCTACCGCGTGTCTGCCCCGGCCGGCACCGGCACCCGCGTGCTGACGGCGAACGTGCGAACTCTGTCCGCCCAGGCGACAACACCGCCTGTGCAGGTGTTCGACGCGACCGGCAACCCCGTGACCGCCGGCGTCCTGGCGAACGACTCCGGTCTGCTGACCATCCAGGTGAGTGGGCTGACGGCCGGCGACACGTACTTCGTCAAGGTGGGCGGCGGGACGCTGCTGAGCGCCGACGTGACCGGCAGCTACCAACTCACCGCCGACTTCGGCACCGTCACGACCGAGGTGCAGACGTTCGCCGCCGGGGCAATGGGCGCGGGCACGATCACCGTGAGCGACACCCTGTACGTCGCCCAGTCGCAGGTGATGCACTTCCTGCTGACCGCCTCCGCCGACGCGACCGCTCCCGCCGGCACGGGCGTGCGGATGGTCATCCGCGACGGGCTGGGGAACGTGCTCGTGGACCTGTTCGCCGAGGCCGGGCGGACGGTGAGCGGGCCGGGCGTGCTGTTCCGGCCGGGCGAGTATTCCGTCACGCTCGAAGCCGTCCGCCCGCTCGGGTACGACGGGGCGGTGGTGGTGAGCGTGAGCGGCAGCCGCAGCACCGACCCCATCGGCGCGGTGCCGTCCGACCCCACCTTCCGCCCGACGTACCAGCACCCGACGCAGCCCGGCGCGTACCTGTACCCCGGCAACTTCGTCAGCCTCAGCCCGTACTTCTGGCTGACGCTACTCCGCTGAACACCGGAACCGTTGCCGACAACCGCACCAGGGTCGCTCATTTTTCTGAGCCGATGCTGACCACGAAGGCGGAGAGCGGACCGAGGGAGCGACGGCCCAGCAACCAACGCAGCGTAATGTCTGGGCGGTGACAAAAGACCTAAGAATCAATTAGTCGTGGTTTGGCCCGTGTCATCGTGCACAAGGACCAATACCCGGCGGAAGGACCCACGAACACCCCCGCCGGAACGCACACGCGGCCCGCCACGGGGCGAACGCCGGCCGATTGAAGGGTTTTGAAGGTGTCCGGGATCGTCGCACAGCAGGCTTTTCCGGGGCGTTTCTTCCGCCCCCAGGCCGGGCTGGGTGAAGGATGTGTGCCACCCGGTCGGGATCGTGCTACCTGCGTAGCGTGGGGCGATGTGGCGGCCTACTACCAGCACGCGCCGGCCGCAGTGAGCAGGGCGGTCATCACGTCCGGGTCGGAGAGCCACTTGCGGGCGATGGTGAGCAGGCGGGGCATGGTGGTTCACTTCCTCGGTGTGGTGGCGGGGGCGGGTTGATCGTGAAGCCATACGGCGTACCCCTTCGGCACGCTCGCCATGGCCCCCCATGCCGCCTCTCTGGTGGCGAACTCGCCCACCAGTTGCCACCGACGCGAACGGGGCGGGCGGGCGTACAGTCGTACCGGCTCGCGGGCGGTCGTGGTGTGATTCACGCTTGCACCTCCCGCGCGTCGAGGGTGGCCAAGTGGTCGAGCAGCTTGCGACGCTGCCCGCCGTCGGTGCCGGTCAGGTCGTCGCCGGGGACGTACTCGTCTTGTTCCGCCAGCCACCCGACAGCCTGAGCGGGCGTCAACCCGGCACGGTGAACGGCGGCATGGAGGGCGTCGGTGTCGGTGATGGGGTCGGCCGGGGGTGGTGCGGCCTTGGCCTTCTTGCCACGACGACGTGTGACAGGCTTGGGGGGTGGATCTCCCAGGACACTCGAATTTCGGGCACCTTCGACGGAATTGGCCGTTTCGCCCTTGTTTCCTCGAAGATTCCCACCGTCGAGATTTTCGGGCACCTTCGACGCGGCCGAGGGGATGTGGGAATCTTCGTCTCGAAGGTGCCCAGATGGTGCGTCAGCCGTCGAAGGTGCCCGAAATTCGTCCGGCTGGGAATCTTCGAGAAAGTCAGGGGTTTCGGCCAGTAGTGTTCGGCACGGGATTTGCGCCGGTGTTGTGCGGTGGGCCGGCGATGGGTCCGGCCCGCCGAATTGACACCCGATCCTCCGTACCGCCATGTCAGGTCGCCGCAAGCCAGTTCTGACCGCGAAGTCCGTCGGCGGGCTGAAGTACTTCCGCCGACTCCAGCCACTCTTCGCCCGACTCCACGAGGTCGGCACCGACAACGACCACGCCGGCCACCGACAACTCCACTTCGATCACTACGCCTCCCTCCTCCTCCTGTACTTCTTCAACCCCTGCCTCACCAGCCTCCGCGGCCTCCAACAGGCCAGCGGTCTCGCCAAGGTCCGAACGAAACTGGGCGTCCCCCGGACCTCGCTCGGAGCGCTCAGTGCCGCCGCCCGCGTCTTCGACCCCGAACCCCTCCAGGCCATCGTCGCCGAACTCGCCGCCGAGGCCCTGCCCCTGGAATCGGGCCGCGAAGCCGAAGTCTTACGGGGCCTGACCGCCGTCGATGGTTCGCTGCTGCCCGCGCTGCCAAAAATGGCCTGGGCCTTATGGGTCGATGACACCCATCGGGCCGCCAAACTGCACCTGCACTTCGATGTCTTCAAGGGCGTCCCGTGCCGGGCCACGCTCACCCACGGTAGCGGCAACGAACGCACGCAACTCAAGGACACCTTGCAGGCGGATCGGCTCGACGTCGTCGATCGCGGCTACGCGGAATACCAGCTTTTCCAGGACATCATCGACGCCGACTCGAGTTTCATCGGCCGCATCCGCGACGACGCCGACGACCGAGTGGTCGAGGAACGCCCGCGCTCGGCGGACGCGAAACAGGCGGGGGTGATGTGGGATCGGGTGGCCTGGTTGGGCGGCCCGCACAGTGGCCAGGTGTTCCGACAGACGCTCCGCATCGTGGCCGTGAAGACCGGCAAAACGGATCGCGACGGACGACCGGAAGTGTTGCTGTTGGCGAGCAGTTGTTTGGATCTGGACGCGGCGTGGATCGCGTTGGGGTACAAGTTCCGCTGGACGGTGGAACTGTTTTTCCGCTGGTTCAAGTGCATCCTCGGCTGCCAACACCTGCTATCGACGTGTCAAAATGGCGTGGCCATTCAGGTGTATCTGGCGTTGATCGCGAGTCTGGTGGTCTCGTTGTGGACGGGCCACAAGCCGACGAAGCGGACGTTCGAGATGCTCTGCCATGACTTCGGTGGTTGGGCGACGGAAGCGGAGTTGCTGGCCCACATCCGTAAGTTGGACGAGGCGAAGAAAGCGAAGTCGAAAAAATCCTGAGACCACCCGTGGGGCGTTTGTCGGCCCGAACGAGGTGGCGTTCGACGCTGCGCGGTGACGAACGCCACTCGCCCCAATTCCGTCACCCGTCGGGCCAGCCACGCGGCCGTATGTCCTCCGTCAGGATCGAAGGCGGGCGCACGCTTGCTTCGCACAGACTACAAATACCGTGCCGAACACTATTGGTGTCGTACCGCCGATGAGGATTCCAGCCGACTCGTAGGCGACGCCGACGCCGACGAGCAGGTTCGGGACCGCCGCCGTCCCGGCCGCGTTCGTGCCAACCCGGTTGCCCTGAATGCGGACCTGCCCGGAGTGTTCCATGTACAGGCCGTAGTAGCCGTTGCCGCTGAGCACGTTGCCCGTGCCGAGAGCGGTTCCGCCGATGGTGTTGTCGGACGCGCCCTGTAACCGGCACATCAATTGGGCTGGGGTGCGATGGCGTCGCTTCTCCGCTTGGTTCAGGGCGGGGGCGCGGGACAGGTCGATGAGCACGGGCAGCGCCCACCGGCGGGTGGCGAATGGGAATTTCACCAGGACGGCCAGCACCACACACTTGTGCCCGTACCGCCAGGCGGTGTGCGAGTGGGTGGAGCGGACCGGGTCGCGGTGGCGGGCCTTGCCGTACACCTTCGGGCCGGAGTGCCCATCGACGGTGTCGTCGCCGACCAGCACCACCGGCCCGTCGGGGACGAGGTGGCGAGGATGAAGCCGGCCAGGGCGGTGCCGAGTGCGGCCGTCGACCAGGGGGCGCGGGAGAGGACCCGCTGGTCGGCGGTGCGGTGGCCGCGGGCGAGCGGGCCGAGGGTGCGGAGCCGGTTGGCGACGGTGCGACGGCCGGGGGTGAGGACGGCCGCGACGAGCAGGGTGACGAACCGGGTGGCGGTCGGCTGGGTGAAGTGCGGCAGCAAGACGGCGAGCAGCGGTTGGGCTTCGGCGGGGAGAATCATCGCAGTGGCTCTGGCTGGGAGGATCCCAACCCTACCACCGTGAACGACCAAAAATCGGCATCAGTCCAGCTGAGTCCAGGTCGACGGACAGGGGCATGGCGGGTGCAATCGCCCTGATCCTGCGAACTCCAGCATGATTCCGGTGTTGGCGTGGTGAACGGTGCATGAACTTGGGCGTTGGCGCACAGGACTTGTCGCTGGACGCGGATTTCCGCAAACCCGTGGTACACCCGCCGCC
>JANNQE010001345.1:0-2618 GCA_031441625.1 Planctomycetia bacterium | reverse complement strand
CCGCTGAGGTGTCACCGCTGGCCCGGCGTTGTGATCACGATCCCTTCGTGACCGATCGCTTTGAACTGATGGTCGCCGGGCGGGAAATCGCGAACGGCTTTTCCGAGCTCAACGATCCGGAGGATCAGGCCGAGCGCTTTGTGGCGCAAGCCTCTGCTAAGGCGGGGGGTGATGCGGAGGCCGTCGGGGAACTCTTCGACTTCCGCCCCCAGCTTCCGCAATTCGGTGGCGACGGCGGCGATGCGGTCGGTCTCTTTGTGGCGGATGTGGGCGACGTTGCGGATGGTGGTCGGCCCGTCGGCGAAGCAGGCCACCGCCGCCAGTGTCATGACGGTGTCACTGATGTCGTTCATGTCGGTGTCGATGCCGCGGAGCGGGCGACCGCGGACAGTGATGCCGTCGTCGCCGTACTCGACCTCGCAGCCCATCTGTTGCAGGCAGTCCACGAACTTCACGTCGCCTTGGAGCATGTCCCGCTTCATCCCGCGGACGGTGACGGTGCCGCCGGTGATCGCCGCCGCCGCGAAGAAGTACGAGGCGGCCGAGGCGTCCGGTTCGATGGGGTACTGTTCCGGCGCAGGGGCCTTGTCCGACTGCACCTCGTACAGACCGCCGTGATACTGGATGATCCCCCGCCGCCACGCCGTCATCACCCTCACCGTCATGTCCAGATAGGGTTCGGAAACCACCTCACCTTCCACTTGCAGCCAGGTGTCGCCGGGGGCGAACGCGGCGGCCATTAGCAGACCGCTAAGAAACTGGCTGCTCGTCCCGGCCCGAACGGTCAACATGTAGGACGATTCGACCGGCCATCCTCGGCTGGCAACCACTACAGGCGGGCAGCCGTTGCCGGCCTCGCTCGTCGCGTCGATGCCGATCTGCCGGAGCGCGTCGAGCAAGTCTTCGATGGGCCGCTCGCGCATCCGCGGCACGCCGTCGAGCCGGTACGTCCCTTCGCCCAAACTCACCATCGCGGCGAGGAACCGTACGGTGGTGCCGGAGTTGGCGACGTACAGGTCGGCAGAGGTGGCCGGGATGATGCGATCCGACGTGTTGCGGTGAACGGTGACGGTGGAGGCGGTCCAGTCGGCATCAATATGAAAGCCCAACTTTTCCAGGCACGCCACCATCACTTCCGTGTCTTCACTGAACAAGGCCCCGGTGAGCGTACACGGCCCGTTACGGCTGCACAGCGCCGCCAGCACGAGCGCGCGGTTGGTGATGCTCTTGCTGCCCGGCACGGAGACGGTGACGTGGGGAGGGCGGGCGAGCGGTGTGATCGGCAATTCGGCGGGGTAGTTCATGGGGGAAGTGTATTCCAATTCACCCTCACCCCTAACCCCTCTCCCACCGAGGGGAGAGGGGGACTATTGGTACCGCACCCACAGCATGAACAGCCCCTGAGCCGGGGCGGTCGGGCCGGCCTCGCGGCGATCCATGCCTTCGAGGATCTCCTTCATCTTCGCTTCCGGCCAGTAGCCGCGGCCGATCTGGTAGAGCGTGCCGGCGATGGCCCGCACCATGTTGTACAGGAAGCCGTCGGCCTGCACTTCGATGTGGACCGCCTCGCCGTGACGGGTGACGGTGATGTCTTGAATGGTGCGGATGCTGGTCAGGCGGTTCGGCCACTCCGTTTCAAAGCAGCGGAAGTCGTGCCGGCCGACGAGCACGCGGGCTGCGCGGTGCATCGCCTCGTGATCGACGTTCCGCCGCGGCTGGTACGCGTACCGCCGCAGGAATGGGTCGGGGATGCGGGTGTCGTTGATGACGTAGCGGTAGCGCTTGGCCACGGCGCCTTTGTTCGCGCAGAACGCCTGGCCCACCACTTCGCAGTCGAGTACGGCCACGTCGTCGGGCAGTTGCGAGTTCACCGCCTTCACCAGCTTGGCCGTGTCCAGCCGGGTGCCGCTGAAGACGTTCCCCACCTGCCCGTGGGCGTGAACGCCGCTGTCGGTGCGGCCGGCGCAGTTCACCCGCACCCGCTCTTCCCGCGTGATGGCGGCGATGGCCGCTTCGACTGTCTCTTGAACGGTCCGCAGGCCGGGCTGCGTCTGCCACCCGTGGAAGTCGGTGCCGTCGTACCGGATGGTGAGCTTGAGGTTCCGCATGGGGGAAGTGATACGACCACCGGCTACAATCACGCCATGACACACCCACTCCTGGCCGGCTTCCCGGTGGTGGTCGCGGCCGACGCCGCGTGGGGCGACATGGACTCGTTCCGCCACCTGAACAACGTGGTCTACTTCCGCCACTTCGAGAACGCGCGGGTGGAGTACCTGCGGCGGGTCGGCTGGTTCGACCTGATGGACACCGCCGGCGTCGGGCCGATTGTGGCCAGCACGCACGCCCGCTTCCGCCGGCCGGTGAAGTGGCCGGACCGCCTGCTGATCGGCGCTCGCGTCATCACCATCGAACCCGACCGCGTGACCCTCGAACACCGCATCGTCAGCACCGCCCTGGACGAACTGGCCACCGAGGGGCAGGCGGTGGTGGTGTGCTACGACTACAAGCAGGGGAAGAAGGCGGCGTTGCCGTTCGAGCTGCGGGAGCGGATCGACCAGATCGAACGGTCTTCGTAGGGCGGGCCGAGCGACCGGGGATGTGATCGGAGGCCCGAC
>JANNQE010001344.1:0-2601 GCA_031441625.1 Planctomycetia bacterium | reverse complement strand
ACGGATCCGGCTGACCGATTCGCACTCCCGCCGTCGGGCAGTGAACCGCGACCCCGACTGTCACCGGCCCCGAGAGCGTCATTTCACCGGACGGCTACGGTGGTACCGCGCCGTTCTGCGGTATTTCGCGGTAACGTCGAGGAGGTGAGTGCGTTGCTGAACTGTCCCACAGAATTTCGGTTCGACGATTTTTGTTCGACTTCTCGGCCTCACCTCCACTGGATGAGTGGCCCAGGTAGCCTGCAGCAGAGTACGCGGCACTCGGCGACGGCGTTCCTCTCCCGACTCCGCGTCACTTCGCCTTCGTCCCCGACTCCGCCGGTTTCGCCAGCACCAGGTTCTCGATGAAGAACTCCATCATCCGAGGCTGCGAGATGCCCGAGTGCCCCTGGTCCGGGCCGATCTGCAACTCGAAGCTCTTGCCGGCCCGCTGGAGGACGCGGATCAGTTGCATCGAGTTGGACGGGTGGACGTTGGTGTCGGCGGTGCCGAAGTAGAGCATCAGCCGGCCCTTCAGCTTGGCGGCGTGCGTCAGCGCGCTGCCGGCGTCGTACCCGGCCTTGTTGTCCTGCGGAAGGCCCATGTACCGCTCGGTGTAGATGGAGTCGTACAGCCGGTAGTCCGTCACCGGGGACGACGCGCACGCCGCCTGGAACACGTCCGGGTGCCGCAGCAGGCACAACGCCGACGCGAACCCGCCGTACGACCCGCCGTAGATGCCCACCCGCTGCTGGTCCAGGTACGGCCGCTCCCACAGCGACTTCACCCCGGCCGCCTGGTCGTCGACCTCGGTGACGCCCAGCTTGCCGTAGATGGCGTCCAGGAACTTCTTGCCCCGCCCGCCGGCGCTGCGGGAGTCGAGCGTCGCCACCAGGAACCCGTACTCGGTCAGCGCGTTCGGCGTGCCGAACGTCTCCCGCGCGCCGTTGGTGCCCGGCCCGGCGTACACCGACACCAGTAGCGGGTACTTCTTCGACGGGTCGAAGTTCGACGGGAAGTGCAACAGCCCGTACAGGTCGGTCGTCCCGTCGGCGGCCTTGTATTTCAACAGTTCCGGCTTCTTCAGGCCGAGCTTCTCGAACTTCGTCGTGTCGCTCTTGGCCAGTTCTTTCACCACCTTGCCGTCCTTGCCCATCAGCCGGGTGACGGGCGGCGTGTCGTGCGTCTGGGCGGTGTCGATGAAGTGGTTGCCGTCCGGCGAGATGTCCACCGTGTGGTGGAACGCCGGGTCGGTGAGGCGGGCGTCGTCAGTGCCGTCCAGCCCGACGCGGTGCAGTTGCATCTTCATCGGGTTGTCGCCGCTGCGGGCCGTGTAGTAGAGCAGCCCCGCCTCCTCATCGACGCGGACGACGGTGGACACCTCGAACTCGTGCTTCGTGAGCGGGGCGATCAGTTTGCCGGTCAGGTCGTACAGGTAGAAGTTCTTGAACCCGTTCCGCTCGGAGGTCCAGATGAACCGCTTGTTGTCCTTCAGGTAGCGCTGGGCCGGCAGGTTCTCGGTCCAACTCGCCGGCCACTCCTCGCGGACGACCACCCGGCACTGGCCCGTGGTCGGGTCGGCGGCTGCGAACTCCATGACGTCCTGCTTGCGGTTGGTGCGGTTGAAGTGCAGTTCCTTGCCGTCCGGCGACCAGCGGACGTTGTAGACGTAGTGCCCGACGACGCCGTTCTCGAACGGCTTGCCGTCCCGCACGTCGATCATGGTCGTCTTCTTCGACGCCAGGTCGTAGACGAGGACGTCGGCGACCGGGTTCGGGTTGCCCGGCTTCGGGTACGGGTCGGCGGACAGTTTCGACACGAGGGCGGTCTGGTCGGTGGCCAGGTAGTAGTCCGTCACCTTGCTCTCGTCGAACCGGTAGAAGGCGATCTTCTTGCCGTCCGGCGACCACCACATGGCCGACCGCTGGTACAGTTCCTCGCCGTACACCCAACTGGCGGTGCCGTTCTTGATCCGCTCCTTCTCACTCCCGTCGGTGGTGACGGCCATCTCGATGACGCCTTTGGCGTCGGATAGCCACAGGTTCCGGTCGCGGTAGAACGCCTTGAACGCCCCGTCCGGGGACGGCGAGGACACCGCCTGCCGGCCGCGCATGCCCATCCCGCCGGGCGGTCCACCCTGTCCGCCGCCACCGCCCGCGCCGGCCCCGCCGCCCGGCCGACCGCCACCACCGCCGGGGCGACCGCCGCCGGGACCACGGGGCGGGCCGCCCTCACTGGTGTCCGCCTTCGTCTCGACCTTGCCGGTGGCGATGTCGTACAGGTGCACCTTGCCGTCCGCGCGGTACTCGAACGCCTTGCCGCCGTCCTTCCAGGTGACGGCCGCCTCGCCGGGGCGGTACGCGCCGGCCATCTCCCGCACCATCTTTTGGTACTGCTCGTCCCCCGGCATGGACTTCAGCCGGTCTTGCCCGAAGGCGGCGAGGGGGACGGCGAGGAGCGCGGCCGCGCACAGCGGTCGGAGGTGCGGGAAGAACACGGCGAGTCTCTCCTGGTGGAGGTGCGCTCCCGGAGGTGCGGCGCGGAGAAGCCGGCGCGGGATTGGGGATGAGTATCGAGCCCACCGCCCAGTCGGTCAAGCGTCTGGGGATGAGAAGTGGTGGC
>JANNQE010001343.1:0-4776 GCA_031441625.1 Planctomycetia bacterium | reverse complement strand
TCTTCAAGCGGATGCCGGACAAGTGACTTCGTAGGTCCGGCTGTGCCGGACGGGTGCCGGCGTCCGGCCCAGCCGGACCTACGACCACGAGCGGATGCCCGACAAGTGACACCCCACGGAGTGGGCCCGATGCGGATCGCGTTGCTGTTGATTTTCGCCACCGCCCTGTCCGCCATCGCCGCTCCTGTGCCGAAGGCGGTGAAGAAGGCAGACGATGCCGCGCTGCTCGAAGGGCGGTGGGAGAGCGTGTCGATTGACACCGGCGGCGGATCGCGTGCCGACGCCACTTGGTGGTTCGACGTGAAGGACGGGAAGCTTTCGACCGGGTGCGGCCAGAGCAACGGGTACACCGCCCGTGCGTTCAAACTCGACCTGACTGCCAGCCCGAAGCAACTCGATCTCGACGATCTGTCCGGCAAGTTCATCCTCACCGTCTACCAGCTCGACGGCGACACACTGACGTGGTGCGAGTCGTCGTCCACCACCAAGCGGGCGACCGACTTGCAGACGGCCGGCGGGTTCAACCTGTTCGTCTTCCATCGCGCGAAGGCCAAATGACACCCGGAGGCCGACCGATGCGAGCGCTCGCGCTCCTCGCCTTCGCTGTAAGTCTCTCCGCCGCCGCCCCGGTGCCGAAGGCGCTGAAGGCGAAGCCGACCGACGCCCAACTGCTCGAAGGGCGGTGGGAGGGGGTGAGCATCGAGGGCGAGAACGGGCCGCAACCGCACACGATGTTCCTGCTGATCGCCGGCGGGAAGATTGGGATGAACGAGAAGGATGACACCTCACTGGTGGCCGACCTGCCGTTCACCATGGCCGAGACGAGCACCCCCAGCGGGTTCGACGTCACCTGGAGTTGGGCCGCCGACAAGCCACAGCGGTACATTTTCAAAGTGGAAGGCGACCTCCTGCACCTGTGCGACACCTTCCCCGGCGGGCCTCGCCCGACCGAGTTCAAACCCGACACCCGCGTGGGCCAGTACCTGTTCGTGTACCGCCGAGTCAAGGAATAGTTGCCCTCCGCACTCCGTCACGTCACAATAGCCCCACTGCCGGTCGTCTCTTCCCGCCGTGGTGTGCTGAATGAACCGCCTCCTGCCGCTCGCCGCGTTGCTGCTCGCCGCCCCCCTGGTTCGCAGCGCGGACATCGACTTCAACCGCGACGTGCGGCCCATCCTGGCCACCAACTGTTTCACCTGCCACGGCCCCGACGAGAAGGAGCGCAAAGGCAAACTGCGCCTGGACACGTACGACGGGGCCACGAAGGGGACGGCGGTGGTGCCCGGCGACCCGGCGAAGAGCGAACTCATCACCCGCGTGACGACGAAGGACGCGAAGGACCACATGCCGCCTGCGAAGACCGGCAAGACGCTGACGGCCAAGGAGATCGACACGCTGAAGGCGTGGGTGAAGCAGGGCGGCAAGTACGCCACGCACTGGAGCTACGTGAAGCCGGTCCGCCCGCCCGTGCCGACTGTCACGTTGCCCGCCCGCAACGCCATCGACAACTTTCTGCTCGCCCGCCTCGCCGCCGAGGGGTTGAAGCCTTCCCCCGAGGCCGACAAAACCACCCTCATCCGCCGCGTCGCCCTCGACCTGACCGGCCTGCCGCCGACGCTCGAAGAGGTCGATCAATTTTTGAAGGACGACGCCAAGGACGCCTACGAGACGATGGTGGACCGGATGCTGGCGAAGCCGGCGTTCGGCGAGCACTGGGCGCGGATGTGGCTCGACCTGGCCCGCTATGCGGACAGCGCCGGGTACGCCGACGACCCCCTCCGCACCATCTGGCCGTACCGCGACTACGTCATCAAGGCGCTGAACACGAACAAGAAGTTCGACCGCTTCACCGTCGAGCAGCTCGCCGGCGACCTGCTGCCCGACGCCACCGACGAGACGCGAACCGCCACCGCCTTCCACCGCAACACGATGACCAACAGCGAGGGCGGCACGAACGACGAGGAGTTCCGCAACGTGGCGATCGTGGACCGGGTGAACACCACGCTGGCCGTGTGGATGGGCACCAGCGCCGCGTGCGCCCAGTGCCACACGCACAAGTACGACCCGATCAGCCAGACCGAATACTTCCAGATGTTCGCCTTCCTGAACAACACCGAGGACGCCGACCGGCCGGACGAGTCGCCGGTGTTGAAGATGTTCAGCGACGAGCAGGTGAAGCAACAGGCCGCGTGGGAGGCGGAGGTGAAGGCCCTGCAAGCGAAACTGAAGACCCCGCCGGCGGCGGTGCTGGCCAAGCTGCCGGCGTGGAATCAGGCGTTCCCGCGGAGCGTGAAGTTCGACACCCCGAAGCCAGCGTTCCTGAGCTGGAAGGACCAGCCGGCGACGGTGAACGACGACGGCACGATCCTTGTGGCCAAGTCGGCCGGCACTGACACGTACACCGTCGAACTGCCGCTGACCGCCGAGACGCTGACGGCGTTGCGGCTGGAAACGATCCCGAACAAGGCGCTGCCGGGCGGCGGGGCCGGGCACGGCGGCGGCAACTTCGTCGTCAGCAAGATCACCGCCGTGGTGCATCCGCCGGCCGCCGCCCCGCCGACCGGCCGCTACCTGCGGGTGGAACTGCCGGGCAAGAAGAAGCACCTGATGCTGGCCGAGGTGCAGGCGTTCAGCGGGAAGGAGAACGTCGCCCTGAAGGGCACCGCCACGCAGAGCAGCGTGGACTACGAGGGTGAGGCGAAACGGGCCATCGACGGCAAGACGAACGGCAACTACTTCGAGGCCAACTCGGTCACCCACACCAAGGTCGAAGACAGCCCGTGGTGGGAAGTGGACCTGAAAGAGGCGAAGGCCATCGACCGGGTGATGATCTGGAACCGCACCGACGGCGGGGCCGGGGCACAGCTCACCAACTTCAAAGTGCGGCTGCTCGACGACAAGCGGAACCCGGTGTGGGAAGAGACGGTGGCGACCGCCCCGAACCCCAGTCAGGAATGGCGGCTGAACGGCAGCAAGTCGGTCAAGTTCACCTCCGTCGTGGCGGATTATTCGCAGCCGGAGTTCGACGCCGCGTTCGCGCTCACCAACCCGCAGCCGAAGGCGAAAGGGTGGGCGGTCGGCGGGTCGGCCGACAAGCCGCACGCCCTCACGCTGACGGCCGACCCGCCGGTGAAGGTGGCGAAGGGGTCGCGGCTGGTCGTCACCATCGAGCAGACCAGCAGCCAGAAGGAGCACACGCTCGGCTCGTTCCGCGTCGGCACCTCGGCCGACGCCAACGCCGCGGAGGTGGCCCGCACCCCCGCCGACGTGTTGGCCGTGCTGAACACCGCCGCCGCCAAGCGCACGCCCGAGCAGAAGGCGAAGCTGGCCGACTACTTCGTGAGCGTGGCCCCGGAAACGAAGGCCGACCGCGAGCAGTTGGCGAAGGTGACGAAGTCGCTCGCCGACCTGAAGCCGGCCGCCACCGTGCCGGTGTTCAAAGAGTTGGCGAAGGACAAGCGGCGGGTGACGAAGGTGCAGTTCCGCGGCAACTTCATGGACCTCGGCGACGTGGTGACGGAGGGCACGCCGGTCGCCCTGCACCCGCTGCCGACGGACGCCCCGCTCAACCGCCTCGGCATGGCCAAGTGGGTCGTGGCGGCGGACAACCCGCTGACCGCCCGCGTGACGGTGAACCGCTTCTGGGAACAGATCTTCGGCAACGGGCTGGTGCGGACGACGGAAGAGTTCGGCACCCAGGGCGAAACGCCGAGCCACCCGGAGTTGCTCGACTGGCTGGCCGTCGAGTTCGGGCAGACGTGGGACGTGAAGGCGCTGCTCAAGCTGCTGGTCACGTCGGCCGCGTACCGGCAATCGTCCCGCGTGACGCCGGAACTGCGGGAGAAGGATCCGGACAACCGGCTGTACGCCCGCGGCCCGCGGTACCGCCTGTCGGCCGAGATGGTCCGCGATCAGGCGCTGGCCGTGAGCGGGCTGCTGAGCAACAAAATGTACGGCCCGTCGGTTCGCCCGCCGCGGCCGAGTTCGGGGCTGAGCGCCGCGTTCGGCGGCGGGCTGGACTGGGCGACGAGCGCCGGCGAGGACAAGCACCGCCGCGGGCTGTACACGGAGTGGCGGCGGACCAGCCCGTACCCGAGCATGGCCACGTTCGACGCCCCCAGTCGTGAAGCGTGTACGCTCCGGCGGATTCGCACCAACACGCCGTTGCAAGCGCTGGTCACGCTGAACGACCCGGTGTATGTGGAAGCGGCCCAGGCCCTCGCCCGCAAGGTGGTGACGGCCGGGAAAACGACGGAAGAGCGGGCGGTGTTCGCCTTCCGCGCCTGCACCAGCCGGGCGCCGACCGACAAGGAGAAGGAGCGGCTGGTGAAGCTGTTCGAGGAGGCGAAGGCCGAGTACGCGAAGGACGCGAAGAAGGCGGAGGCGATGGCCACCGACCCCATCGGCCCGCTACCGAAGGACGCGAACGCGGTGGAACTGGCCGCGTGGACGACCGTCGGCAACGTACTGCTGAACCTGGACGAACTGCTGATGCGAAGGTAGTGGAGAAAAACGGTACGCGGATGACGCGGTGAAAAGGCGGATCAGAACCGATAAGAGATTCACCGCCGAGGGCACATGAGGGCACGAGAGAAAGCATGGAGAGTTCGGCCGAGCCAACTTTCCTCACTCTGTCTTCCTCTCGTGCCCTCATGTGCCCTCGGCGGTGAAATCCTGCCTTCATCCGCCTTTTCACCGCGTCATCCGCGTACCGTTTTTCTCCACTACCTTCGCATCAGCAGTTCGTCCAGGTTCAGCAGTACGTTGCCGACGGTC
>JANNQE010001342.1:0-3482 GCA_031441625.1 Planctomycetia bacterium | reverse complement strand
GGCGGCGGGTGTACCACGGGTTTGCGGAAATCCGCGTCCAGCGACAAGTCCTGTGCGCCAACGCCCAAGTTCATGCACCGTTCACCACGCCAACACCGGAATCATGCTGGAGTTCGCAGGATCAGGGCGATTGCACCCGTTCGATCTGCCGCTTCTTGAACTTGTTCCCCCGCCAGTCGGCTTGCCTGCTGCCCAGCACTGCCGCATCCACCGCGACCGCCAGCACCTCATCCCGGCCGAGGTTGTCGAACAGCGCCCTCTTGCCCGACGTGTCCAGCGCCGGCGGGTACTCCGTGCCGCTGTTCGGGTCGGCCGCCTTCCGCGCCAGGTCCGCCACCTGCTTCAGGTACTCCTCGTACTTGATCGCGCCCGCCTTCCGTTGGGCGATGAGCGCGTCCAGCAGCGCGGACAGCTTCTCGTAATACTTCGGGTTGATCGGCGTCTCTTCGATGATGAGCCGGCGGACGTTGTTCTCGATGGCCTCGGCTACCGCCCCTTCGCCTTTCATCCCTTCGGGCAGGGTGCCCACCGCCGCCGGCAGCCCCTGCGTGAGAATCAACTGCACCAAACTCAGGTTGTCGAACGCCGACACCTTGCGGCTCTCCTCGGCCCGGATGTAGGTGTCGATCAGGTGCCGCATGGCCGGCTCGTAGGCTTTCAAGTCGATGGCGTCGCCGCTGTGCCACTTCACTTCGTCACGCAGGTTCTGGTAGTGTTCCACCTCCTTGCGAATGGCCTCGGCTTCGTCCGGCGTGTACCCGGCCTCGGCCATCTCGTCGGCGACGTTCGCGTAGGCGCGGATGAGCGATGCCACCAGCTTGTACAGCGCCAACCGACGCGGTTCGTTCGCCTTCAGTTGGGCCGGATCGCCGTGGTCCTTCGCCGAGAAGTACCGGAAGTAGGCCGCTTGGTCCTTCGGCGGTTCAACCCCCTCGCACACCGCCCGCACCGCTTCAAGCGCCTCCTTCAACCTCTCCTTCGCCTTGTCCAGCCGGTCGGACAGCAGCCCGGCTACGTCCTCCGGGTCGTACCCGCTCAGCGCCTCGGTGGTGTAGTCTCGCACCGCCCCAGTCAGGCTCTTGAACAAGTCCTTGTAATCGACGATGTACCCGTACTCCTTGTCCTCCCCGTCCAGCCGGTTCACCCGGCAGATGGCCTGGAACAGCCCGTGGTTGTCCATCTTCTGGTCGATGTACAGGTACGTCGCCCGCGGCGCGTCGAACCCGGTCAGCAGCTTGTTCACCACGATCAGCAGCTTCATCTGCCCCGGCTCGTCGATGAACTTCTTCTTCACCTCCTTCTCGAACTGTTCCGCTTTTTTCACCGCCTCCTCCGGCGGCTCGGTGCTGAACCACGCGGTCAGCATCTTCCGGTAGATGTCGTACTGCCGCAGCTTCTCCGTCAGCCCCTCGCCCGTCTCCTCGCCCTTGATCGACACCGGTGTGGGCTGGTAGGACGTGACGATGGCACACTTCCCCTTCAGGTCGGTCTCGCTGAACAGCTCGTAGAACCGGCACGCCTGGTAGATGCTCCCGGACACCAGGATGGCGTTCCCCCGGCCGTCGGCCAGCCGCGCCTTCTTCTTCATGTCCCTCCAGATGTCGGCGACGATCATTTCCAGCCGCGACTTGGAACTGAGCACCTTCCGCAGCGTGCCCCACCGCTGCTTGAGTTGCGCCTGCGCGAGCGGCGTCATCCCTTTCGTGTTCAACTCGAACCACTCGTCGATCCGCTCCTGCGACGTGACCCACTGGTCGATGTCGCGGGCCTCATACCGCAGGTCGAGGATCACCGCGTCCCGCACCGCCTCGTTGAACTTGTAGGTGTGGATGTACGGCCCGAACACCTTCAAACTCGTCGCCTTGTCCGCCTTCAAGAGCGGCGTGCCGGTGAAGCCGATGAACACCGCGGTCGGCAGGATCGCCTTCATCGCCTTGTGCAGGTCGCCGGACTGCGTGCGGTGGCACTCGTCCACGAACACGAACAGGTCGCCCTTCGCCCGAAAGTCGGTCGGCAGCGCCTTCGTCATCTCCGCGATGTACCCCTTTACGTCCGCGTCGTCGTCCCCGTCCTTGCCGGCGAACTTGTGGATGAGCGAGCAGATGAGCCACGGGTTGGCCTGGTTCAGCGTGGCGATCAGGTCCGCCCCGCTCGTCGCCCGGTAGATCGTCTCCCCGGCCGGCGCGAACACCCGCTCCGCGATCTGCTCGTCCAACTCCGTCCGATCCGTGACGATCAGCACGCGAGCGTTCGCCACGTTTTCCCGCACCCACTTCGCCAGCCACACCATTGTCAGGCTCTTCCCCGACCCCTGCGTGTGCCAGATGATCCCCCCTTCCCGCCGGCGGACGAACTTCTGGGCTTCTTTGATACCGAAATATTGGTTGTGCCGGCACAGCTTCTTCACCCCGCCGTCGAACAGCAGGAAGTCGTGGATCAACTCCAGGAACCGCTCCTTCCCGCACACCTGCCGTAGTGCGCGGTCGAGCATGTTCGGCTCCGGGCCGTCCTCCTTCCACGTCAGGTAATACTTCTCCTTCGTTTCCACCGTGCCGTACCGCAACCCCTCCGTGTCGTTCCCGGCCATCACGAACTGGACCGTGCTGAAGAAGTGTTCGATGAACTCCTTCTTCTGGCTGTCCAGGTTCTGGCGGATGCCCTCGGCCACCGACACCGTGGACCGCTTCAGTTCCAGCACCCCCAGCGCGATGCCGTTGACGTACAGCACCACGTCCGGCCGCTTGCCGTACCCGTTCGGGCTGGCGACGGACACCTCTTCGGCCACGACGAAATCGTTCGCGTCCGGGTTCGTCCAGTCGATGAGATGCACGCTGACGTTGGTTTCCCCTACGTCCGGCCGCACCCTCACTCCGTACCGGAGCAGTTCGTACACCGCCCGGTTGCGGTCGTAAATGCGCTGGCTGGTGTCGCCGGCGGCACGCTGAAGTTCCGCGATGGCGCGGGTGATAACGGCCGGCTCGTACCCTTTGCTGAGTAGGAATGCGCGGAGCAGGTCCGGCACGATGTTCGGGTTGTCGTGCGCGTCGAGGTGCTCGAACGACTGGTAGCCCAGAGCCGACCGGAAGAAGCGGACCACCCGGTCTTGCGTGGCCCGCTCGCGCTGGCCGATCTGCTGGTCGCACTCGTAACGAGTGATTTCGACTGTTCCGGTACTCATAGCAATCGCGCCCTCCCGGTGAGCAATTCTTGCATCATCCCTTGCTTCAACAGGCGGGTCTTCTCCCGACGAGCTTCCACCGCCGCGATCTCCGCGTCCATGTCGGTGAGCACTTCCGCGATGGCAGTTTGCTCGGCGGGATCGAGCGGGAAGTCGATTTCAAAGGGTGCAATCGCCCTGATCCTGCGAACTCCAGCATGATTCCGGTGTTGGCGTGGTGAACGGTGCATGAACTTGGGCGTTGGCGCACAGGACTTGTCGCTGGACGCGGATTTCCGCAAACCCGTGGTACACCCGCCGCCCA
>JANNQE010001341.1:0-8101 GCA_031441625.1 Planctomycetia bacterium | reverse complement strand
GTTCAAGCGACTGGTGAAGTAGATGAGGAGGAGTGCGAGCTGTTAGCCCGACGCGCGAGCGAGGGGCCAGTTCCTTCGCGGATAGCAGGTTGGCGTTTCAGGTCGTCGGCCGTGTGTTGCTCTCCGTATCTCCGATTCGTTGCTGGCCCCTCGCTCGCGCGTCGGGCTAACAGCTCGCACTCCTCCTCATCTACTTCACCAGTCGCTTGAACACGGCGGCCCGCGGCTGGGTGGTGAACGACAGGTTGTTCACCGGGTTCTGGTCGCTGTTCTTGGCGTCCGGGTCTTTCGCCCTCATGCCGTCCACCCGCAGCGCCCGCACCCGGCGGGTGCAGTAGTCCACCAACTCCTGGCAGCTCAGCTCGCCGTCGCGGTCGCGGTCGGCTTTCACGAACTCGTCGCCGTCGCCGGTGGCGTCGAGCAGGGCGCGGGTGAACAGCCCGTGTTCGCCCTTCCCGTCCTCCCGCGAGAACTCGCCCCGCCCGCAGGCGGCGAACACGAACGGCCCCTGGCCGTCGGGCAGCAGTTGGCGGATCACGTCCACGTCCATCACCCCGCCCGCGTGGCACACGTCCAGGAACACCAGCTTGCGGCAGTTGACGGTCACCAGTTTGTCGAACAGCACCTCGGACGGGATTCCGGTGGCAGTCGGTTTCAGCGGGTCGAAGTCGATGCCGCAGAAGGCGAAGCGGACGTTGCTGAACGTCTCTTCCGGCCGCGTGTCGTCGCGCGGGACGGTCTGGGTCTTGCCCTTCACGTCGCCGATCAGCACCCCGTGCCCGGCCAGGAAGATGACGAGCGTGTCGTCCGGCTTCACCGCCCCCGGCTTGGCCAGGCGGTCGAGTTCGTCGAGCAGCGGCTTCTGTTTCACCTCGCCGTCGGTCTTCAATTTCAGTTGACTCTCGCGGTACAACCGCTCCTTGCCGCTGTTGGCATCGAATCGCGTGCTGATGGCTTTGGCGTCGGCCACGGCGAACTGGAGCGGTTTCTGGTAGCCGTGCCGCTCCAGCACGTCGGCCGGCAGCTTGGCGTTCGCCCCCAGGTAGCCGTTCACCCCGCCCACCCACCCGACCACTTGCGGGTTGACGGCGGGCGGGCGGGTGTTCGTCACCACATCGGCGTCGCGGGCCCGCCCGCCCAGGTTGTTGTGCGTCATCACCGTGATCTGGTTGTCGCCCGCCCGCAGTTTGTCGGCGTCGATCACGAACTCCTTCTCGAACGCCTTCACCCCGCCGATGGGCACCTGTTCCATGCGGTAGTCGTTCACCCACAGCTCCACCCGCTGGGGGATCAGGTCGGTGTTCGTCCCGATCGGGTTGACCAGCACTCCCACAGTCACTTTGCCGCCGTCGGTCTGCTTGTGCTTCACCACCAGTTTCACGAGGTCCGGCTCGTTCGTGTTGAACTTGGGCGGCTGCGGGTTCCTGCCGAAGGCGGCGGTGAGGGCGCCGGCCACGTCCCGCTTTTGCAGCAGTTCGCGGAGGAGCAGCGGGCGGCGGTAGTGCTCGGCCAACTCCCGCAGCCGAAGAAACCGCGGGGAGGTGATGACGTCTTTGTCGTTGATGTGCCACCCCACCAGGCTGTCGCCGTTCGACGTCTCGGCGTGGTACCACGACCCCTTCCACATCCACACCACCGAATCCGTGATGCGGGGGTCGGTGCCGTCCGGGGCGGCGAACGCCGGGAACCACTTCCACACCGGCCGCTGCTGCACGGTGGTGATCCGCACGTTGTCCCCGTCCTTGCCGTCCGTTTGGAGGAACAGTTCGCGGCCGGGGAGCATGGGGGCGGCGAGCACTTTCGCGGCGCTGGCCGGGCTGCCGACCAGTGGCCAGTTCTTCCCCTCGACCTGGTTGAACACCTTCTCCTCGCCGCCCAGACCAACGCGGACGACCCGCTCGCCCTCCTTCAGCCCGGATTCCCACGCCGGCGAGCCGGTCGCCACACTCGCCACCCGCAGCTCCTGTTTGTTGTTCACGGCGAACGTCGCCCCGAGCGTCGGGTGCCCGTCCCACGTTTTCAGGGTGAACGCGGCGACGGTGTGGTCGGCCCCGCCCGACACGAACCAACTGCCGTCCTTCGCCGCGGCCACGCTCAGCACGTCGGTGGTGTGCCCGACATACACGGCGGTCGGGTCCAGCTTGGCCGGAGCTTTGCCGGCCGGCAGCACGAACAGCGAGCAGCCGTGCGCGTGCCCGACGAGCAGCCGCGTGGGGGTGTCGTTGGTCTTCGGGATGAAGGTGTAGCAGGTGGGGTCGTTGTACAGGCGGTGGTTGAAGGTCAACTCCACCTTCGCGTTGTTCGGGCCGACGGCGAACCAGCGGGTCCGCAGGCGGGCCATCAGGTCCGAGTCGTCGGGGGCGACCGTCCACCCGTCGGCCTCGTTCACGGTGGTGGCGAACCCCTTTGGCAGCGGGGCGGTCCGCTGCCGCGACAGGTCGTACCCGACCCACTCGCCGGCCGCGAGGGCGTTTGGGTGGTCGGCGGTCGCGTCCGGCTGCACCTTCACGGCGATGAGAGCGTCCCCGGCGATGCCGACGGCGAAAATCTTCCGCCCGGCCCCGCGGACGGCACTCGTCGGCTCGGTCGGATCTTTCTTCTCCAGGTCGAACAGCCGCACTTCGTCGGCGTCGCCGCCGGCGACGGCGAGCAGGCCCTTGCGGGTCGGGTGGAACGCCACCGCTTCGGCCCGGCCGGTTTTCAGTGTCGCCTCCAGTACAGGCTTCGCCTTCACCGCGCCGTACACCCACACCTCGTGTGCGCGCTCGACGTAGAACCGCGGGTCGCCGTCGAGATCGCCCTTCGACCCGCCCACCGCGACGGCCACCCGCGCGGTCGCGCCGCCCGGCTCGACGGCCACGCTCATCGGCGTCAGCCCCTTGGCGAGCGGGAAGTCGACGCCCTCGCCGGTCAGGTCGCACACCCGCGCCCGCGGCCCCATGAACGCGACGGCGATCCGCTGGCCGTCCGGGGTGAGGTCGGCGCGGTACACGCGGTCGAACCGGATGCTGGTCGGGTTCAGGTGGAACAGCTCCTTCACCGCCGGGACGGCGGCGGCCGGGTCGTCGGACAGCTTGGCCGTCGCCGACACGTCGCACGCCACCACCTGCCCGCTCATCGACACACTCACCAAAGTGCTGTCGTCGCGGAAGAACACCAGCCGCGAGCGGGTGAACAGGGCGCTTGCCGGCCACTTCTCGCGGTCCCACTCGGCCGGAATGGTGTGCCGGCCGGCCCGCAGGGGGGTGGTCCAGATGCGGTCGGCCTGCTCGCCCGGCTCCTTCTCCTCGCGCTTGGCCAACTTGGCCGGCGTCCACACCCACAGGCTGCCGTCGGCCGTGCCGAAGGCGATCCGCTCGCCGTCCTTTGAGTACGCCACGGCGGTCACGGCTCCGAAGTTGTCGGCCGACACGCCCACCCGCGCCCGCGGCCACGTGTAGGCGTCGATGACTGTCTCGGCGGCGGTCGATTTGGTGCGGCTGAGCACGCCCACGCCGGACGCGATCATGCCCAGCCCGCCGACGGCCACCTTCTCGCCGTTCGGGTGGACGGCCAGGTTCTTGATGCCCCCCTTCTTCTCCCGCCACGACGGCCAGCGGAGGGTCTTCATGGCCGTGCGGTCGGTGCGGAGTTGCGGGCCGTCTTTGGCGGTCAGGTCCACCGGCCACACGGTGACGCACTTGTCGTCGCCGCCGGCGAACAGGAACTTGCCGTCTTTGTCCCACCGCATCATGTCGCAGAAGCCGACCCGCCCGCCGTGGTCGAGGACGATCTCCGGCTCGGCCCGGTCGCGGCGGTCGATCTGGGCGACGGCCAGAGTGCCGCCGGCGAGGAGGGCGAGGGCAGCGAGTTGCACGCGGCAGGTCATGGGACACCGGAACGGAGTGCGATCGGGGCGCAACACGCCCCGGCTATCTGAGAGATGCGATTTCGGACGCGGGTTGCGGAAAGAAAACCGGATTGGGGCCTGCGCGCTCCGCGTGCGGTCTGTAATCCGCTCGCGGTGCGAGCAGGCCACTTCAACCCGCCGCGAACTCCTGCTCATCCGACAGCCCTTCCAGCCGCTCGATGATCCGCCGCACCTTGCGGTCGTAGGTGCCGAGCCGCTCGGCGATCTCGACCGTGCTGAACCCCTGCACCTTGAACTCCAGCACCTGACGGTCGAGGGTGGGCAACTGGCCGACGAACTTCTCGAACTCGTCGAGCAGGGCCACCTCCACTTCGGCGGTCGGTTCGGTGCTGGCCACGTGGGCGAAGATCTCGCTGCCGTCCGCCTGGTGCCCCTGTTCGACTTCCGGATTCCGCTTCTCGGCCCGGTGGTATTGGATGCGGCGGAGGGTCTTCCGCACGGTCAGCCGCACCAGCAACTTGAACGTGTCGTCCTCGTTGGCGAACACGAACTCGTCGTTCTTGACGCGGGTGAAGAAGGTGCGGAAGGCGGACTGCACCACGTCTTCCGGGTCGAAGCGGCTGGACATGCGCTGGCCGATCCGCCGCTTGGCGAGTCGCAGCAGTCGCTCGCAGTGCTTGTCGAACAGCTCCTTGGCGGCAGACTCGCTGCCGTCCTGGAACTCGTTCACCAGATCGCGGTCATCGGACATGGGGGCACCACGGGCGGAGAGGGCGGGTGCGGGGGGCGAAATGCGATTGAACTTACGATAACACCCGCCCGTCTGTGCAACAAGGGGGGCACTGCGGTGTCTCACGCCCCGTTGCTACAATGCCGCTCGGACTCGGAAGTGTGACCGAGAGGGCACGGGCATGGCACGCGGCGGGCGGATCGTCATCCTGTCGGACCTGGGGCCGAAGCGGTTGCTCCGCCTCGCCGAAGACATCGCCGTCGATTCCCAGTGCGGGATCGAAGACCTCCGCGACCGCGACCGTGACGGCTTCCACGTGTACGACGCGAAGGCCGAGCCGATGTTCTACACCCTCGGCTCGCTCATCGCGTCGTCGGCCGGGGCGCTGCGAGCGCCGCTCGACCTGGAGGTGTCCGCCACCCGCACCAAGAAGGGCGACGGCCGCATCGTCCTCGACTGGCGGGAGACGGGCGGGGCGATGCGGCCGACCGTGTGCCGTGACTTCGTGCGGTCGTTCGCCGACGAACTGGAGGCCCGCATCGAGGACGACGACGGCGAAGTGCTCGAGAGCTACGACGACTGAGACTGTGCGTGATCGGCTTTCTGACCCATTGAGACCCCCATGACCCCCGCCCGTGTCGCCGCCGCCGCCGTGTTCCGCCGCATGAGGCAGCGGGAGGGGTTCGCCCCCGAGTTGATCGACGACGCGACCGGCACGCTGAGTCCGCAGGACCGGCGGTTCGTCGTGCAACTGGTCATGGGCGTCGTCCGCCGTATGGCCACACTCGACGCCTTGATCGCCCCGTTCCTCACCCGCCCGTTCGACCAACTCCACCCGGACACGCTGGACTTGTTGCGGCTCGGCGTGTTCCAACTGGCCTTCCTCACACAAGTGCCGCGGCACTCGGCCGTCGATGAAACGGTGGACTTGGCCCCGATGGTGGTGAAGAAGTTCGTGAACGCCATCTTGCGGAAGGTGAGCGACGCCGTGACGGACGAGTACACGGGGCAGATGGGGGCGGACGCGGTGCCGGTGGAATCGTCTGATAGGGTGGCCGACTCTCGCCGAGAGTCGGTTCCAATGTCGCTCTCGGCGAGAGCGACCCACCCTAGTCCGTACCGCCGCCTGGCCCGTCCGCTGCTGCCCGACCCGGCCCGCGACCTGCCGGCGTACCTGTCGGCCGCGTTCAGTTGGCCCCGCTGGCTGACCGACCGCTGGCTGCACCTGCACGGGCCGGACGAGTGCGTCCGCCTGGGCTTCTGGTTCAACGCCCCGCCGCCGCTCTGGATTCGGGTGAACACGTCGAAGGTGACACGCGACGAGTACCTCGCCAAGCTGGCCGCCGCGAACACCCCCGCCGAACCGGGCGAACACCCGCAGGCGGTGCGGTTGCTCGACACCGTCCGCATCCGCGAGCTGCCCGGCTTCGACGCCGGCGAGTTCGCCGTGCAGGACCACTCGTCCATGCTGGTGGCCCCGGCCGTCGCCCCGAAACCCGGCTGGCAGGTGCTCGACTTGTGCGCCGCACCCGGTGGGAAGACGACGCACTTGGCCGAACTGATGAACCACTCCGGGCGGATCGTGGCGTGCGACATCGTGGCGAAGCGGCTGGATTCCGTGGGCGAGTTGTGTCGGCGGATGGGGGTGAGAATCGTCCACCCGCGGGTGCTGACCGACGGCACCGACGCCCCGGCCGGGCCGTTCGATGCGGTGCTGGCCGACGTGCCGTGCAGCAACACGGGCGTGATGGGGCGACGGCCGGAGGTGCGGTGGCGGTTGCAACCGCACGAGTTCGCGCACCTGATCCGGTTGCAGACGACGCTGCTGAAGACGGCGATCAGTCGCGTGAAGCCGGGCGGGGTGGTGGTGTACAGCACGTGCAGCATCGACCCGGACGAGAACGGCGGGGTGGTGCGGGCGGTGTTGGACGAGATGCCGGGCGTGAAGTTGGACGCCGAGCACACGGCCATCCCCGGCCGCCCGTCTGACGGCGGCTACTGGGCACGCCTCAAACGCTGACCCGCCGGCACGAGTCGGGGACAACAAACACACGCGGGAGGGGCACTCCCACCGACCCACGCCGGCCCGCGGAAGACCTTCCGCGGGCGGCGGCCGCACGACCCGACGTTCGACGTGCGGCAGGCGTTGTACCTGATGTTGGGTGTGGACCTGACGGAGTTGGACGGGCTGGACGAGATGAATGCGTTGACGCTGGTGAGCGAGTTGGGGGCGGACTTCACCAAGTGGCCGAGCGTGAAGCACTTCACCAGTTGGCTCGGGTTGTGTCCCAACTTCCGGCAGAGCGGGGGGAAGGTGAAGAGCAGTGCGACGCGGCGGGGGAAGAACCGGGCGGCGCACGCCCTGCGGCTGGCGGCGTGGGGGCTGATGCGGAGCACGAGCGGGCAGCGGCTGTTGTGGACGACCGTCTTGCCGACCACCACGGCGTTGCACCCGAAGCGGTGGGCCTCGTCTTCCTCCACCGGGATGAGCGTCGGCACGTGCGTCTTCAGCACCCGCTTGCCGTACGTGTCGAAGGCGTCGGGGAAGTACAGCGCCACGCCGGGGGCGAGCGGGCAGAAGCAGGTGTCCAGGTGATAGAACCGCGGGTTCACCGTACCCGTCCGGCGGCGCTGGTGATGACACCTCCGCCGCTTTTCGTGCGATGGGCCGACACCCGGCGGTTCCACTCGCCGCCATGTCCGACGTGACCCGTCTCCCCGCCGCCCAGGCGGGTGACCGCCAGGCCGCCGCCGCGTGTTGCTCCGTAGCCGTTCGGCATTCGCTCCGACCGCCAAGCCCGCGATGCCGATGGGGCACGGGATCCTCCCGTGGCGGGACGGCGGAACAACCGGTCGCGAAGGGGCGGCAAGCGACACCTGAAGTGGGGACGCGACCGCCATCCGGTCAGCGGCCACCCGGTTTCTCGGGCTTCAAGGGGACCGTGTACAGGTCGAGCGGCCGCTCCACGTCGTCGTCGGTGGAGGACACCCTGACCACCTTGTCAGGCACGATTCCGGGGATGGCGAAGGCGTGGCACACCACCCGCGAGCCGGCCTTCAGCTTGTCCAGTTTGGGGATCAGTTGCCGGCTCATCTTCGGCAGGATGTACAGGGCCACCACCGTCGCGACGGCGAAGTCGGCGTCGAACAGGTCGCCGCGATGGAACGTCGCCAGCGACTCGACCATCGCCTCCTTCGCCCGCTCCCGCGACTTCGCCACCGCGGCGAATTCGAGCCTCATCGCCACCACGTCCGGAAAGGTTCGACCCTCGACATCAGGGCCAGAGGGCCGTCACTTCTTCTCGGTGGCCTTCTCGATGAACTCGGTGATCTTCTTCGCGTCGTCGGCCGGGACCACCTTGGCGTTCTTGTAGGCCACCTTGCCGTCCGGGCCGATGACGAACGTCCACCGGGCCACTGTGGACTTCCGGTCGAACTCGTAGGGTTTGCCATCCACCTCCAGCACCTTGTTGGCGGCGTCCTTCGCCTTCACGGTCGCCCCCTTGCCGCTCGGCACGCCG
>JANNQE010001340.1:0-10762 GCA_031441625.1 Planctomycetia bacterium | reverse complement strand
TCCTCAGCAAAGTTTGGGTGCGAGCGTATGCAGCGTACCTACACGCTCAGCCACTCCCGAAAGAGGTGAGTTACCGACCGCGAGAAACCAAAACACCTGCAATTGCAGCGTAAACTCTGGGATCGGGGCAACGGCACCCGGATGGGACGACTCATTTCTCGAACACGTGCTACGCGATTTCCTCAGCAAATGAGTGCGTTTCCCCTGTATGCGGCGGTAGGTGCCCTCATCGGGAGGTTGGTAGGAGTCGACGCGTTTTCACAGGCTTTAACAAACCCGCTTCTTGCCCAGAGTATCCACACAGAGGCCACGTTCACGACAGCCGGTCTTGGTATTCTATGGTCAACTCAGTGTCTCGCCGACATCGTCCGACGAAATTGCTCCGCCCCCGACCCTCGACACATCACTTCATTGACTCAACTCGATTGGAGACGCTAAGTGACTGTCCCATAAGGGGTGACTTGGGTGTGTAAAATGGCCATGAGAAGCCAACTCTACCGGGCGATGAGGAGGGGGAGCACGGCGTTCACTCCGTCGTTTTGGGGGCGGTGGGTGGGACGCCCATTACCAGGTCGTCGGCCACGGACGATAGCGCCGCCGCCGCGTACTCGTTCATGTCGTCGCCCTTGCCCATCGCGTGCGAGGCTTCGGAGTACAGCCGCTCGGCAATCCGCTCCCGCTCGTCACGGGCCGCCTTCTCCGCCACCGCCCTGGCGGTGCCGACCGTGACGAAGCCGAACTGGTGGCAGACCCTGAAAGCGAAGATGGCAGAGTGGAAGGACACCGTCCTCGACCGGGCGACGGCGGCGGTCCAGGCCGTCACGCTCACCGCCCGCATGCTCACCGCCGTGCTGCCGTGGAAGCGGATCGCACTGGTGACGCTCGGCGTCGGGCTGGCCGTCGGGCTGACCGCCCTGCTCGTCGACCGCTTCTGCCCGCCGGCCCTGGCCGCGGCGGTGAGCGGGGTGGGGGCGGCCGTCACCGCCGCCGTCGCCCAACTGACCGGCGGCCTGCGGAAGGGCGGCTGGCTCGCCGCCCGCTGAAGTCAGAGGGCGAAGGGGGATCAGGAATCGTCCGGCCGGTCGCACGCTCAGGCGTGCCAGCCCGTGTGGACGAGGACACGATCCCCTTCACCAAACTCTTCCACTCTCCGAGGC
Organism: Planctomycetia bacterium; assembly: GCA_031441625.1. Taxonomy (GTDB): domain Bacteria; phylum Planctomycetota; class Planctomycetia; order Gemmatales; family Gemmataceae; genus JALHQU01. The sequence continues at coordinate 9,605 of JANNQE010001340.1, read as the reverse complement.
CCGCTCATGCCGAAGACCGTCCTGCTCGACGAGTGGCACGTCACGTTCCGCATCCCCGCCGTCATGACCCACTCCAACGTACGGGCGATCCGTCGGGTGCTGAACGGGAAGGCGTTCACCGCCGCCCTCTGGCGTGCGATTGGAGCAGTGATCCGAGTGCGGCCGAAGTTGAAGGCAGTGTCCGTCAAGTTGCGCACATAACTTTTTAGGTGAGTGGGGAGGTCGGGTTGGGAATCGGCGGGGTTCCCCCGCCGCGGTCGGTCACGCGCCGACCGTCTCGGTCACGTCGTTCGTCGTCACCACCACCGTCGCTCGCTCCACACCCTCGCCAGCGGTTTTCGTCTTCGCGTCCTGATCGCGGAGCAACTTCATGTCCAGATACGCCCGCTCCCCCCAGTCCGTCCCGGCCACGTGTCGCAGCCGGGCCGCCGCCAGCATGACCGCACTCCGCCCGTCCGGGAACGCCCCCACCACTCGGGTGCGGCGGCGGATCTCCTTCATCAGCCGCTCCAGCAGGTTGTTCGTCCGCACCCGCCGCCAGTGCCCCCGCGGGAAGGCGAAGTACGTGAGCGTCTCCCCCACCCCCGCCCGCAGCACCTTGGCCGCGCTCGTCAGCCGCATCGCGGCCAGCTTGGCCACCACCTGCTCGGCCTTCGCTTCCGCCGCCGGCCGGTCCTCCGACGCGTACACCGCCTTGAGCATGGCCGCCACCTCCGCCATCTTCTCCCGCGGCACCGCACTCAGGATGTTCCTCTCGAAATGAACGACACATCGCTGCCACCGCGCGTCCGGGACCACGCTCGCCGCCGCCTCGACAATGCCCAGGCACTTGTCCGACGTGACCATCCGCACCCCGCTCAACCCCCGCCCCTTCAGGTGGCGGAAGAACCCCAGCCACGACTCCGCGTCCTCCTTCGAACCCTCCTGAACCGCCAGGATCTCACGCCGTCCGTCGGCGTCGATGCCCACCGCCACCAGCACGGCCACGTTCCGCACCTCCCCGCCCCACGTCCGCTTCAGCCAGATGCCGTCCACGAACAGATACGGGTACTCCCCCGCGATGGGTCGGTTCCGCCACTCGTCGATGCGAGCGTACACCTTCTGGTTCAGTTCGCTCACCGTGCTGGCACTCACCCGCGTGCCCCACAACGCTTCGGTGATGTCCTCCACCCGCCGGGTCGACACCCCCGCCAGGTACATCTCCACCAACGCCTCCTCCACCGAGCTCTGCCGCCGCTTGTACCGCTCGATGATCTGCGTCTCGAACGGCAGGGTCCGCAGGCGGGGCACCTTGAGCGTCACCTCGCCGGCGGTGGTGTGCAGGGTGCGGGCGTAGCTGCCAGCGCGGGTGTCCACCCGGTCAGCCGAGCGAGCGTACCGCTTGGCCCCACACAACTCGTCCGCCTCGGCGTCCAGCATCGCGTTGAGCGTCTGCTCCACCGTCTCGCGGACGACGCGGTCCAGGTGCGACTGCACCTTCCCGGCATCGACGGCGAACGCCCCACCCAGCGGGGTCGTCGTCTCGCCCGTCGGTGACACCGGGGTGTCAGTGGCCGTCGCGGTCGTCGTATCGGTCGTGCTCATGGTCCTGGTCTCCGGTGGCCCCGGCTCGCAAGCCAGGCACCACACCGTAGGACCTCCGCTCACACCTCAAAACTATGTGCGCACTACTCGACACGTTATCAAGTTGAAGCCGGTGCGGGTGACCGTTGGTTACTGAGCCGATTCACCCTGCCCCGTCAGAAAGACGGGGCGGGGTTTCGTTGCCCCCTTCGGCGTGGGCGGCGCAATCGCGGGTGCTTTTCTTTACGTATCGGCCGTCTGGTCGGCGGGTGTGGGAGGAGGCCACCGGCAGTGAGTCATCTGGATGGGCAGCAGGCTCCGGTGTGTGAAAAGCAGCGCCGGGCTGGTCGGGGAGATCATGCCGACCCGGCGAGGTGGTTCGTGAGGGCCGCGTCACGAGCGGGTGAAGATGGACTCGCTCAGCGTGCCGGTGCTGTCCGCGAACGCCTCCTGCTCGATCCCCATGGCCCGCAGGATGCTCAGGTACATGTTCGACATGCGGGCGTCGTCCTTCCGCCAGAAGACGCCGTGCTTCAGCCCCATCTTCTCGCCGCCGGCCACCAGCGTGGGCAGGTTTTTCGGGTAGTGGGTGGTGCTCGCGCCGCTGCCGTACAGGACGATCGTGTTGTCGAGGACGGAGCCGTCACGATCTTGGTACTGGTCGAGCTTGCCGAAGAAGTACGCCAGTTGTTCGCTCAGGAATTTGTCATACTTGGCGAACGCCAACTGACCCGCCTTGTCGGTGGCGTGCGACAGATTGTGGTGCGTGTGCCCGAGGTCGAGTTTGATCGGGAACGTGTCGCTGATCCCCATTCCGTCTTCGCGGTTGAGCATGAACGTGACCGACCGGGTGATGTCCGCGTCGAAGGCGAGGGAGATCAGGTCGAACATGACGTGGTAGAACTCGGCCGGGTCGCTCTCGCTGGTGGTGTCGAGTTTCAGGTGCGTGCGGTCCTGCTTCTTCAGCGGAACGTCCGCCCACTTCTCGAGGGCAACCAACCGCGACTCCAGTTCGCCGAGCGAGGTGAGGTACTGGTCCATCCGCTCGCGGTCAGACTTGCCGAGCTGCGGGTCGAGACTTTTCGCGCTCGCCGCCACCGCATCGACCAGTTTGATCTGCTTCTGAAGTTTCGTCCGTTCCGCCTGCATCGACTCGCGGTCGCTGCGGAACAGGCGGTTGAAGATGCGCCGCGGGCTGTTCTCCGCCGGGATCGGTCGCCCTTCCAGGCTGTACGAGATCGTCCCGGTGCGAGACAGGAAGCCCGTGCCCGCGTCGATGGACAGCACCAGCGACGGCTGCCGGCAGTGCTGTTTCGTGTGCCGGGCGATCACCTGATCGAGGCCGGCGGTGTTGTAGGCACCGGGTTTGGGGTCGTGCAGCGGCGCCCCGGTGAGCCACATGTCCGAGCAGACGTGCGGGTCGGCCTTCGGCCCGCACGGGTGGTGCAGGCCGCCGAGGAAGCTGAGCTTCTTGCGGAACGCGGCGAGCGGCTCCGTCGACTTCCCGAACACGAACTGGCCGTCCTGCTCGGCGGTCGGGAACCAACTCCAGTCGCCGATGCCGTGTTCCTTCCGCGGCAGCGCCATGCCGTTCGCCGTGTAGAGCGCGCAGAACCGCCGCGGCACCTGCTCGCGGACGTCCGCCCCCATCGCGTCGAGGACCGGCAGGGCGAGCGTGACGCCGCCGACTCCGAACAGGAACGCGCGGCGGTCCAACGGCGTGGCACTCGGCATGGGAATCTCGGCGAGAAGCGGTGTGGGGTGGGAGGCCGACCGGGCGGGTTACTTCTCCAGAAACATCTTGCTATTCACGACGGCGCGAATCAGGTCCTGCATGCGGTACTCGTCGGCCTTGAATCGTACCGCATCGGTGCGGAGGGACTCAAGTTCCGAGTGCGTCAAGTTGCGACCCGTGGCGTAGACCGTCAGGTGCTTCAACACGCTGAACGTCACCTGATCCATCCGATCCTTCGCGAGGTGCTTTTGCAGCCCGGCGAAGTCGGCGATCTCGGTCTTGTCGGGCAGCGTGGAGCGGGCGTCCACCTGCTCCTTCTTGAACAGCCCGCCGGCGTCGAACTGCTCGAACGGCACCCCCCACGGGTCGATTTTGGAGTGGCACTGCGCGCAGCCGGGTTGGTTGCGGTGCTGTTCCAGCCGTTCGCGGAGCGACTTCGCCTTTGCCTCCTTGAGGGCGGGGACGTTCGGCGGCGGGTCGTCCGGCGGCTCGGCGATGATCTTCCGCGCCAGCCACGCCCCCCGCTTCACCGGGTTCGACTCGCGGCCGTCGGACAGCCCTGCGAGGATGGCCGGCTGGGTGAGCAGGCCGCCCAGGTCACGCCGGTTGTGCGTGAGCGCGACGAACTCGAACCCGTTTTCGGTCTTGTCGGCGAGGCCGTAATACCCGGCGACCACCTCGTTCGCCATCACGAAATCGGAGACAATCAGGTTGCGCGCGGACAGGTTCTTCCGCATCAGGTGTTCGACGAATCGCAGCGGCTCTTGCCGCAGAGCGGTCCGCGTATCACGGGTCAGTTTCGGGAAGCGTTGGCGATCCACTTCGAGGACCGCGAACTTGTCGAGCGACAACCACTGCGGGGTGAACTCGCCGGTGAAGCGGGTGAACCGAGGGTCGGCGACCATCCGCGTCACCTGCTCGTCGAGCTTTTTCGACAGCTCGCCCTTCGCCGCCAGTTCCAACAGTGCGGCGTCGGGCGGGCCGTTCCACAGGAAGTACGACAGCTTGGACGCGAGTTCATATTCGTCGAGCGGTTCGGCGCCCGGCGACTTGCTCGTCTCAATCACGAACAGGAACTGGGGCGAGGTTAGCACGACTTGCAACGCATCCTTGACCGCCTCGCGGAAGGTGGCTCCTCCCTTGATGGCCTTCTCGTAGACGCCCACCAGCGCCGCTTCTTCGGCGGTGACGATCGGCCGGCGGAACGCTCGCGTTGCGAACTCGCGGATGATTTTGCGTGCGGCGTCGGCCGTCTCGTCGCCGGTCGAGAAGATGTTCTTGTGCGGGGCCGGTGGCCACGTGTCGTACAGCGGCCCTTCGAACTCGACCGAGCGGATCAATAGCCGCGGCATGTCCCGCCCGTCGGTGTACTCGCTCCGCACCCCGATCTCACGGATGCCCGCGAGGTAGTTGACGTTGTCCTTCTCCACGTCCGGGTCGGGGTAGTTCTGAATCGCCCCCTCGAAGGTGTACTTCATCAACTTCGTGCCGCGAACGGGTTGCGGGTCGCCCACGGGAGCGAGGGTGCTCCCGCAGTCGCGGCGGAACCCCAGGTGAACGCCCACCCGCGGTGACCGCTCCTCGAACGCGGCAAACCGCTTCGTGAGTTCGTGGTCGGCCGGCAGCGGGGTGAAGGCGATTCGCTCCGGGGTCGGCCCGCCGCTGGCGTTCACCGTCAGTTTGCCGGCGGGCAATCGCACCACCAGAAACGCCGGTTGCGTGGGCGTGGCGGTGAAGTGCCGGTCACCGAGTTTCAAAGTGAGTTCGCCCGCTTTGCCCTCCTTCGGCAGATGCACGTCCACCTGGTAGACGCCCGCTTGCGGGATGGTCACCTCTTGTGGTGCTTTCAGCCCGGCGCTACTGACGGTAGTGTCGCTCTCGCCGCCGCCAGCCCCCTTCTCGAGCAACAGGCCGTCGTCGTACTTCGCGGCCAACACAGTCACCCGGAACCGGCCCTGCTGCGGCAGTTCCCGGACGGCGATCTTGAAGTTCGCCCGCGGGCCATAGGTGCTCTCCTGGCCGAAGATTTCCGCACTCGGGATGGCCGGTCGCAGGAGCAAGCCTTCGGGGACGGTGCTGTACGCGACGCCCTTCGGGTAGCCGTGGTTGCCCCGCATACAGGCGAACACTGAGTGGTAGATGCTGCTGTACTCCCGCCACCCGCGAACAGTGTCGTTGCCCTGGTAGCCTTCGATAAAGCGGTACTTCGTCCGCATGGCGAACGGCTCGTACGCGAACGCCTTCTGCGGCTTCGACTCCTCCACCGTGAAGTCGGTTTTGTTCAACAGCAAGCTGTCGGCACCGAGAATCAGTTTGTCGCGGATCGGGTCCGAGTTGATCCCGGCCCCCAAGTTCACGCGAAAGTTCTGAAGCACCGGCTTCGCCTTCGGGTCCACGACGCACCGGGAGAGCGCCGTGTCGGCGATGTCGAAATAGGTCTCGAGCAACAGCGGGGAGATCTGCAACGTCTCCTGGTTGTTGACGAACCCGTCTCGCGACACCGCGTCGGGCGGAAGAACCTCGGCCACGTTGTCTTCGAGCAGCAGCAACTCGCGGAGCGTGTTGCGGTACTGAGCGGAGGTCAGTCGCCTCATACTGCCGTTCTTCGGCGCGGGCCGCAGTTTCGCGGCCTTCAGCGCCGGCTCGATCCACTCCGCGAACCGCTTGCGCTCGTCGGCGGACGGCTGCGGTTTGGCGTCGGCGGGGGGCATCTCGGCCGTCTTGGTCAGATTTAGAACGTGCCCCCACAGCTTGAGGTGGCGGTCTTCGAGTTTGGCATCGAGTTGATCGACGCGGACGCCGGAGGTCTGCTTGTCCGCGTTGTGGCACTCGGCGCAGTATTTCTTCAGAAAGGGTTTCACGTCGCGGTCGAACGTCGCCGCCGGAGGGTCGGCGGCGAACAGCGGAACGCAGAACACCGCAACGGCGATGACGGCAACCGGAAGATTGCTCGCCCTCATGAGACGCTCCGATCGAATCCGGGGTGGGGAGGCCGACCGCTGAGCTTACCCGCCCTCACTCGCCATGACCACAGGCAATCCACAAGCATCGTGCGGGCGGGCGAAGCGACGGATGACGCTTGGCTCTCGCCGGTGGGTCCGAACACCACCGGCGAGGTCGGTCACGCCGGTCCGATCCTCTCGTTCATTTCGCTCACGACTTGCGGGCATCTCAAGCCCAGTTCATTGCCGCCAACCCGGCCGAGGTGCGGCGGGCGACCGCGTTCCCGATTCCGATCCGTTCTTCGTTGGCACCGTCGGGCGGGTGGTGGTACTGTCTGCCCACTCACACCCCGGACATCTTCGAGTGACCGCCCGTGCCGGCCGCTGACCCCGCCGACCCGGTCCGTCCGACGCGGGCGAGGTTCGTCCTCGCCCTCTGGCTGTGCGGTCTCACCGCCATCCTCTACCTCGACCGCGTTTGCATGTCGCAAGCGGTCGAGCCGATCCAGAAGGCGTTCGGCCTGTCGAACACCGACATCAGCTACGTGATGATGGCGTTCACCGTGGCCTACGGGCTGTTCGAGATCCCGGCCGGGCGGATGGGGGATCGGTCGGGGTCGCGGGCGATACTCGCCCGCATCGTGGCATGGTGGTCGGTGTTCACCGCGCTCACCGGGGCGACGTGGGGGTTCGCCTCACTGATGGTGGTGCGGTTTCTGTTCGGGGCAGGCGAGGCGGGGGCGTTCCCGAACGCCATCCGCGTGATCGCCCGGTGGTATCCGCTGCGGGAGCGGGGGCGGGTGCAGGGGCTCATGCTGGCGGCGGCGCAACTCGGCGCGGTGGCCGCCCCGGTGGGCACCGCCTGGCTGATCGAGAAGATCGGCTGGCGTTGGGTGTTCCCCCTGTTCGGTCTGATCGGGGTGGCGTGGGCGGTCGGGTTCTGGAAGTGGTTCCGCGACGACCCGGCGAAGCACCCGAAAGTGAACGCCGCGGAGTTGGCCGTTATCCGCGACGACCAGCCGTCGCCGGCCGCCGACCCCGGCCCGGTGCCGTGGCGGGCGGCGCTGACCAACCGCGGGGTACTCGCTCTCTGTCTCGCGGTCGTGTGCGGGGCGTTTTACACCTACTTCTTCTACTCCTGGTTCCCCAAATACCTCACCGCCGCCCGCGGGGTGAACAACCTGACCGCCGGCGCGCTGGCGTCGGTGGTGCTGGGCGGCTCCGCCGTCGGAATGCTCCTCGGCGGGTGGGCGTCGGATCAGATCACGAAGCGGGCCGCGGACCCGATCAACGCCCGACGGTGGTTGTGCGCCGGCTGCTTCCTCGTGGCGGCGGGGTGCATGTGGGTGGGCATCCGCTGCGACGAGCCGATGGCGTTGACCGCGCTGTGGGGGCTGTCGTTCTGCGCCATGCACGTCACCATGCCGAACTGGTGGTCGGTGGTGGTGCCGCAGTGCGGACGGCACGTCGGCACCCTTTCCGGACTGATGAACGGGGCCGGGGTGATCGGCGCGCTGGCGTCGCAGTGGTTCGTCGGCGCTTGGTCCGACTTCATGGCCGCGGCGCTGTTCCGCGGGCGGGAGCAGTGGGACGCCCTGTTCGACGTGTACGCCGCCGCCCTGGTGGTGGGCGCCGGCGCGTGGTGGTTCTACCGCTTCCGCCCGCTGCCGGATCACCCGCCGCCGTAACGCCGCATCGCGTCCGGGTTCAGTTCGATGCCCAGCCCCGGTACGTCGGGCAAAGTCAGGAAGCCGTCGGCGTCCGGGCGGAACGGGGTGCGGATCAGGTCATCGACGTAGGGCGACGGGGTGAGGAACTCGACGTACTCGGCCACCGGCATGGCGCACGCGAGTTGCACGTCGGCGGCCAGCCCCACCGCCGTGTTCCACCCGTGCGGCACCCACCGCACGTTGCTCTCGTAGGCCGCCCACGCGATCCGCCACGCTTCCGTCAGCCCGCCGCACTTGGTGCAGTCCGGCTGCACGATGTCCACCGCCTGCAGCTCGAACAGCGGGCGGAAGCTCTGCCGGCGGGTGAGCACCTCGCCGGTGGCAATCGGCACCGGCGAGTGTCGGCGGAGTTCGGCGAACCCGGCCACGTCGTCCGGCGGCAGTGCCTCCTCGAACCAGGTCACGTCGTACCCGGCCAGCATGTGGGCGGTACGGAGCGCCCACTTGTACCCGTGCGGCCAGAACGCCTCGCTCCCGCCGGCATCGATCATCAACTCCACGCCCGGGCCGACCGTCTCGCGGGCGGTCCGGACGAGCAGTTCGTCGGTCTTCGCGTCCCGCCGGCCGAACGGCTTCCAGCCGAGTTTGATCGCCTTGAACCCGCGGGCGACGGCCTCCTTCAGCTTCGAACGGAGTGCGTCGGGTTCGGCGAACAGGAGCGAGCCGTAGGGCTTGATGCGGGTGCGGTAGATGCCGCCGAGCAGCCGGGCGACGGGCTGGTTGGTGGCCTTGCCGAACAGATCCCACAGGGCGATGTCGATGCCGCTGATGGCGTGTTCGACCGACCCGCCGCGGCCCTGCCAGAAGGTGTGCTGCCGAAGCTTCTCGCTCACCCGTGCCGGCTCGTCCGCCCGCTCGCCGAGCAGCAGCGGCTTGAGCAGCTTCACCGCCGCGGCCACCAGCGCACTGCTGGTGAACGTGCTGCCGACGCCGACGTGGGCCGTGTCGGTGATGACCTCCACGACGGTGTGGACGTCGTCTTCGGGGGTGAGTTCCTTCGCCCACCCGCCCTCGACGGTGCCACCGGACAGACCCGTCAGACGCAGATCGACGATCTTCATGGCGACACCGGGTGGGGCAGGGCGGTTATCGTAGCGGGAAAGGTGTGCCCGCGGTGTAGGCGAGTGGGTCCGGCCACTTCCCCCCCACCCCTCCGCGGACCCACTCCCGAATTCCGCTACCACCCTTGCCGGCCAAGCACTTGCGTCAATTCCACCCACCTCATGGAGGATGAAACCATCGGCTCCTTTCGATGACTCCATCCGCCCGGCCACGTCTGCACCACCGTGTACCACCTGCTCGGCATCGACCCGGACACTCCCGTCTACGACAAGGCCAACCGCCTGCTCGCCCTCTCCCACGGTGGCGAGGTAGTGCGGGAGATTCTGGGGTGAGTGCCGCCGGTGCCCACTTGTAGCATGCACTGAACGCTTCCTTGCGGGTTTCCTGCAGTTTTCAGGCATGGTTGTCGATTGACCCGATGCCCCTGACTCCGGAGGGTGCAATCGCCCTGATCCTGCGAACTCCAGCATGATTCCGGTGTTGGCGTGGTGAACGGTGCATGAACTTGGGCGTTGGCGCACAGGACTTGTCGCTGGACGCGGATTTCCGCAAACCCGTGGTACACCCGCCGCC
>JANNQE010001339.1:0-2988 GCA_031441625.1 Planctomycetia bacterium | reverse complement strand
ACAATCACCGGGGTTCACAGACCCCGGCTACAACAGCACCCCTCAATTGTACGTGTACCGCGTCCGCATCCCGCCCGTCGCCTTCTTCGGGAAGACGCCCGTCACCTTCCCGTTCGCGTACTCGATCCGCACCCCCTCCGTCATCTCCTCGTACTCCACGAAGCCCTCGCCCCACACGTCGATGGTATCGTCGAACTCGCCGAACCGATCCGGGTCACCGGCCGGAGCGCCGTTGCCGAAGTGCAGGTGGACTCCCGGCTTCTTCTTCGCCGGCTTGTTGTCGTCGCCCATGATGAGCATCGCGTCCGTCATCGGCATACCCACCTTCAGCTTCGCCACCTTCTGCTCGAACGAGTCGCCCCGCATCAGCCACAGCCCGACGGCCACCGCGAACAGCCCGACGATGACCGCGGCGCTCACCCACAGCAACTTGCCGCGGAAGAAGTCGCTCAGGCCCATCTGCGGCCGGCGCGACGGCGGGAGGGAGTCGCCCAGGTCGACGGGCGGCGGAGCGGCGTTCGTCGGCGGCAGGAGGGTGAACTTGACCGGCCCGCCGCACTCGGGGCAGGCGGTCAAGGCGTCGTCGGCCGAATGGAACCGACACGGCTCGCACAGGCGTGGCATGGGGCGGCTTCCGGTGGGATGCGGGAGCCTAGAACACGGACTGGTCGGGTGAGTCCAACCGGGTTGATCGTACCCGGCTGGACCCCGTCGCTCATGACGGGGACCCGACCGCCGGGCGGGTTGCGTCCGCGGCCGCCTGCTTCTCCAGGGCGGCGATGCGTGCCCCGTAGCTGTGCAGAACGCCGTGGACGATGCTGGAGAGGAGGGCGACGACGAGGAGGCAGGCACCCAACCCCACGAACATCCAGTCGTCGCCGCCGGTGCGGCCGCGGGCGAAGTTCACCATCGCGTAGATGATCGCCGCCAGCCCCAACACGCCGGTGGTGAGGGTCATGGTCCAGAGGCGGCGGAGCGGGTCACGGCCGGTCGGGAGGAGTTCGGCAGACATCGTGAGACTCAGTACGGAGGAGGGGCGACGCCGAGTAGTATCGTCGAATTTACGAAGGTTGGCAACTCATCACGGTGAGTGCCTGGCTGGAGTTCCGAGCCAGCCCCTTTTCACCCGGTGTGATCGTCTCCTAGTACCCCACGGCCGCCCCATCTTTGCGGCTCTCGGTACCGCCGTGCAGCACGCCCGTTTTCGGGTCGATGCGGATGCCCTGGAAGCCGCCGCCGTTCACCTTCACCCGCTTCACCACGTGCCCGCGGGCTTCGAGCTCCTTCACCACTGCATCAGAAATTCCCGCCTCGGCCTGGATGGTGCCGCCCTTCTCGGCCTCAGGTTTGCCCGTCGGCGTGGCCGATCCGACGTGCTCCACCCGTGCGGCGTCGCCGGCGGCCTGCACATTCATGCCAAAGTCGAGCATGTTCACCAGCACCTGCACGTGGCCCTGCGGCTGCATGTCGCCGCCCATCACGCCGAAGGTGAAGTGCGGTGCGCCGTCCTTCGTCACCATCGCCGGGATGATGGTGTGGAACGGCCGCTTGCCGCCTTCCAGCTTGTTCGCGTGACCTTCGTCGAGGCTGAACAGGCAGCCGCGGTTTTGCAGTCCGAACCCGGTGCCCGGTGCGGCCAATCCGCTGCCGAACCCCATGTAGTTCGATTGAATCAGCGACACGCAGTTGCGGTCCTTGTCCACCACGCACAGGAAGATGGTGTCGGCCTTGCCCAGCTTGGCGTCGCCGGCGGGGATGCCCACGCCCGCCTTCTTCGGGTCGAGCAGCTTCGCCCGCTCCGCCGCGTACTCCTTGGAAATCAGCGTTTTCGTCGGCACGGCGGCGAACTTCGGGTCGGTGTAATACTTGGCGCGGTCGGCGAACGCCAGCTTCTTCGCCTCGACGAGCAGGTGCCAGTAGTCGGGCGAAGTCGGCCCCAGCTTGGCGAGGTCGTGCGGTTCGAGCAGGTTGAGCATCTGAAGTGCGGCGATGCCCTGACCGGGCGGCGGCAGCTCCCACACGTCGTACCCGCGGTACTTCGTGCCCACCGGGTCGATCCACTCGGCTTTGAAGTCGGCCAAGTCGGCGTGCGTGAACAGCCCGCCTTTCGCGTCGGACAACTTCACGATGGCGTCGGCCGTCTCGCCCTTGTAAAACCCGTCGCGGCCGTGGTCGGCGATTCGCTTGTAGCTGGCCGCGAGCAGCGGGTTCTTGAACACCTCGCCCGCCTTCGGTGCCTTGCCGTTCCGCAGGAACGCTTCCGTCAGCCCGGCGTCGTTCGACAGCAGTTTCTCGCTCGCCTTCCAGTAGCCGGCGATCACTTCCGGCACCACCACCCCGTCTTCGGCGTACTTGATGCTCGGGGCGAGCAACTCCTTGAACGACTTGGTGCCGAACTTCGCCCGCAGTTGGTCCCACCCCTCCACGCACCCCGGCACGGAGCATGACAGGATGCCGCGCTCGGGGATGCTGTCCAGCTTCTTGTCCTTGAAGAACTGCACGCTCGCCTTCTTCGGCGCGGGGCCGTTGGCGTTCAGGCCGTACAGCTTCTTCGTCTTCGCGTCGTACACGATGGCGAACAGGTCTCCACCGATGCCGCAACTGGTCGGCTCCATCAGCCCCATGGCGGCGCTCGTGGCGATGGCCGCATCCACCGCGTTGCCGCCGCCCTTCAGCACGTCGAGTCCGACCTGAGCCGCGAGCGGGTGCGAGGTGGCGACCATGCCGTTGTTGGCGACGGATTCGGAGCGGAGCGCCTGACCGGGCAGCGGCGTCGGGCGGTCGGCGGCGAGAACTGCGGAAGAGAAGAGCAGGGCGAACAGGACAGGGCGCATCGGCGGGACTCCGGCCGGGAGCGCGGGCGTGCCCCCCCCCGTCGGGATTCGGGGGGGACGGCCCCGCGCCCGGCCGGAGGGCCCCCGATGCGCCCGGGGCGGTGTGCCCGGCGGGTGTGTTACGCAGTTATAGCCGCCCGCCGCCCGGCGCCCC